>NZ_JAEVHN010000019.1:0-28427 GCF_016803375.1 Micromonospora sp. 4G55 | reverse complement strand
GCCGAGCGCTCCCGCGCCGACCGCGCCGGCGAGGAAATTCCTACGCTGCATGGGTTTGCCTCCTACCAGGTCAGGCCGTGGCCGTAGGGGTAGAGCACGGTGCCCGCACCCTCGGCCGTGGGGATCGTGACGGGCAGCCGCCCCCGGGGGGACAGCTCGCCGTGCAGCGCGCGGACGAGCGCGTCCATCGCCGCCCGGGTGTACGAGTAGGTCGCCAGATAGGTGGTCACGCCCGGCAGGTGGGCGATGTCATAGGGGTCCCGCACCGCCACCACCACCACGGGTTTTCCGGTGGCGAGCAGCGCCGCGACGAGGCGCTGCTGGGTGGCCCGCGGATCGGTGATGGCGGTGTCCCACGCCTTGTTGACCAGCACGACGGTGAGGTCGTGCTCGGCCGCCTGGGTGGCCGTCGCGGCGATCACCGCGTCGGACGGCAGCGTCGCCGGCCGGGCGGTGGCGCGGGCGCCGCGGGCGGTGAACCCGTCGGCGACCGTCGCGACCGGAGCGAAGGCCGCGCTGTTCCAGCCGGTGACCAGCACCGACCGGTTGGTGCCGGCCAGCGGCAGCAGCCCGGCGTCGTTGCGCACCGCGGTGAGCGTCGGGTCGGTGACCTGGGTGACGGCGGCGAGGTGCTCGGGCGCCCCGACCGTCCGTACCGCCTCCTCGACGTCCACCAGCGGCGACCGGGCCAGCCCCTGCCGGTACTTCATGCCGAGGATGCGCCGCACCGACTCGTCGATCCGCCGCTCGGTCAGCTCACCCGTGGCGACGGCGCGCAGCACCGCGTCCCGCGCCAGCGCGAGTTTCGGCGGCATCAGCAACTGGTCGGCGCCGGCCTTGATCGCCAGCACGGGCACCCGCTCGTCGCCGTACTTCTGCCGCACGCCGGCCATGTTCAGCGCGTCCGTGACGATGACTCCCCGGAAGCCGAGTTCACCGCGCAGCACGCCGGTGAGGATCGTCGGCGACAACGTCGCCGGGTCGCCGGACGGGTCGAGCGCGGGCACCACGATGTGCGCGGTCATGATGGATTCGACGCCCGCGCTGATCGCCTGTCGGAACGGCTGCGCGTCGATCCGGTCCCACTCCGCCCGGCTGTGGTTGATCACCGGCAGGCCGGTGTGGCTGTCGGTGGCCGTGTCGCCGTGGCCGGGGAAGTGCTTCGCCACCGCGGTCACGCCGGCGCCGTCCTGGAACCCGGCGACCTGCGCGGCGGTCAGCTCGGCCACCAGGGTGGGGTCGGCGCCGAACGACCGTACCCCGATGACCGGGTTGCCGGGGTTGACGTTGACGTCGGCGATCGGCGCGTACGGCTGGTGGATGCCCACCGCGCGCAGCTCCCGCCCGGTGATCTCCGCCGACGTGCGCGCGTCCTGCGGCGAACGCCCGGCGCCAGCGCCATCGCGCCGGGGAACTGCGCGGCGGGAGCGGGCATGCGCAGCACGGTGCCCTGCTCCTGGTCGGTGGAGATGAGCAGGGGGACGCGGCCCTTGCTGCCGTCGCCGAGGGCGGCCCGCTGGAGACCGTTGGAGAGGCCGGCGATCTGACGGGGACTGTCCAGGTTGTGGGACCAGGAGAAGTAGCAGACGCCGCCGAGGTGGAACCGGTCGATGACCTCGGCCGGAGTCTCGACGCCGAACGCGGCGCGGTTCGCGGCGCGGTCGGCGGCCGTGGGCTCGGTGGCGTCACTGCCGTAGACGTAGGTGGCGAAGAGCTGCCCGACCTTCTGCTCCAGGCTCATGTGCCGCAGCGTCGAGGTGACCCAGCCCTGCTCGGCGGTGGGCGGGTGCGTGGGCTCGACCGAGGCGTGGACGGGGAGCGGCGCGAGGGTGGTCACCAGGGTGGCCATCAGGACGGTCGCGGTGACGGATCGGGTCTTCATAGACGACGACCTCTCAGTCCGGGTGGCTGAAACTTAGCTACATATTGATGAGCAGTCAAGAAGGTTAGCTACAAAAAACCGTCGCCCTGCTCGCCGGCACCACCACGCTCGGGTGGTGGCGCGTCACGTTGGCGAGCGCCGCGGGAGTCCTGCCGGCCGCGCTGATCCACGCGGCTGCCGGCGGCACCGCACAGAGCCCGCTGCCCTGATCCCCCGGCTCCGGCCGGCGACCTGATCAGGTGGTGGTACGACGATCGGCGCGGAGATGAGGCGACGGCTCGCTCAGGCGGACGGCGCCTGCTGTGCCAGGACGTCGCGCAGCACGTCCGCGATGGTCGTCGGCCACCTGGACCACCCCTCGACGGGATGACCCCGCTGGCCGGAGCCGCCCAGCCGTTGGCCCTGCCCGCACTCGTGCGCGCTGACACGATGGCCCAAGAGGCCAGTGGCTGACGATCACGAACGTCACCATCACTCGGAGGTAGCGATGTCGCACCACACCGCCCAGGAGGCCACGGTCCGCACGACCGTCGGAAGCTTCTTCGAGCTGCTCGGCGCGGGCGATCCCGACCGCGTCGCCGACGTGTTCGCCGAAGAGGTCGACTGGTACGTGCCCGGGGACGAGAGCCTGCCTGGACGGGACACCGCACCCGCCGGGAGCAGATCCCCGAGTACTTCAAGCTCCTGTGGCCCACCCTCGCCGCGGGTGAGAGTGTCGTCGAGTTCCACAAGCTCCTCGTCGACGGCAACGACGCCGTGTGGCTGGGCCGCTTCACCCACACGGTGAAGCCAACAACCGCCGACTCACCACACCGGTCGCATTCCACCTCACCGTCGACGACGGGAAGATCGTGCGCCTGCACCTGTACGAGGACACCCATGTCGTGTCACAGGCCGTCTCCGCCTGAGGAGAACGGGCCTGCGGAAGGCGGGCATGGCGGGGCGGGTGGCGCCTGCCTGCCGTCGCCAGCCGCCTGCGGCCGGACCGGTGTTCACCCGTGGACGGGTCGCTTCACGGCAGGGTGCGACCGAGGAACCCCCGGACGTACCCGGCGATCACGTCCAGGTGACTCTCCAGGGCGAAGTGCCCGGCGTCGATGAGGTGGATCTCGGCGTCCGGGAGATCCCGTTGGAAGGCGGTGGCGCCTGGCGGGACGAAGATCTCGTCGTTGCGGCCCCACACCGCGAGCAGCGGCACGTTGCTGTTCCGAAAGTACTGCTGTGCCGTGGGGTAGAGGTCGAGGTTCGTCTTGTAGTCGCGCACCAGTTGCTTCTGGATGTCGACGTTGCCGGGCCGGTCGATGATGCTCTGGGCGTGCTGCCAGCCGTCCGGGCTCACCAGCGTCGGGTCGGGCACCCCGTGGTAGAACTGCCAGCGGGTGGTGTCGGGCGTCAGTACCCGCGCCACACCGGGCTCCGTCTCCGGTCCCGGGTCCTTGGCGTAGGCGAACAGCGGCGCCCAGAACTTCTCGCCGAAGCCGTCCATATAGGCGTTTCCGCTCTGGGTGATGATCCCGCTGATCCTGTCCGGGTCGCGCAGCGCCAGCCGCAGGCCGACCGGCGCGCCGTAGTCGTGCATGTAGAACGCGTACGTTTTGATCTTGAGGTGGTCGAGAAGCTTCGCCGTGACGTCGGCCAGCGCGTCGAACGTGTAGGAGAAGGAATCCGTCGGCGGTGCCGCGGATGAGCCGTAACCGATCATGTCGGGCGCTACGACGTAGTAGCGGTCCGCCAGCAGGGGGATCAGCTCACGGAACATGAACGAGCTGCTCGGAAAGCCGTGCAGCAGCACCACCGCGGGCGCCTGCGCCGGGCCGGCCTCCCGGAAGAAGACCTCCAGACCGTCGATCTGGGCGGTGCGGTGATGCACGGGCACCATGCCGTTCCTCCTGGTCGGCCGGCGGTGAGTGAGCTCAGCACAGGCTCTCCGGGACGTCCCGCACGGCCCGGTCCGAGTATCACGGCCGGCGCGGCCCTCCCCGGGTCCCGGTGGCCGGCGTCATCCAGACGGGTACCGGTCCGCCCTCGTGCCTGAGTAGCGCCCCGGGGGCGTGTCGTGCGGAGATGGGCGAATCGACGACCGCGACCGAGCACCCGTCGTACGGTCAGAGGCGTGGGTTCGTCGGCCGACTCCCGTCGGTCCGGTCAGCGTGGCCCATGGTCGACGTGTGTCTTCCGGGAGGACCTGTGTTCGCCGACCCCGAGGAAGCCCTGCGGTACCTCAAGAACGAGGACGTGAAGTTCGTCGACGTACGGTTCTGTGACCTGCCCGGCGTGATGCAGCACTTCAATCTGCCGGTCGAGTCCTTCGACGACAGCGTCTTCACCGACGGCCTCGCGTTCGACGGCTCGTCGATCCGCGGCTTCCAGGCGATCCACGAGTCGGACATGCTCCTGCTCCCGGACGTCGCGAGCGCTTTCATCGACCCGTTCCGCGCGCAGAAGACCCTCGCGCTGAACTTCTTCATCCACGACCCGTTCACCCGCGAGGCCTACTCCCGCGACCCGCGTAACGTGGCGAAGAAGGCCGAGGCGTTCCTGGCGGCCAGCGGCATCGCCGACACCGCCTACTTCGGCGCCGAGGCCGAGTTCTACATCTTCGACTCGATCCGCCACGAGACCTCCGCCCACCAGTCGTTCTACTACATCGACTCGATCGAGGGCGCCTGGAACTCCGGCCGCGACGAAGAGGGCGGCAACCGCGGCTACAAGACCGCCTACAAGGGCGGCTACTTCCCGGCTTCGAGGCGCCGGTCAACCTGGTCTACTCCCAGCCCAACCGCTCCGCCTGCACCCGCATCCCCGTCACCGGCAGCAACCCCAAGGCCAAGCGGGTCGAGTTCCGGGTGCCGGACCCCTCCAGCAACCCCTACCTCGCCTTCTCCGCGATGAGGATGGCCGGCCTCGACGGCATCAAGAACAAGATCGAGCCGCCGGCGTCGATCGACAAGGACCTGTACGACCTGCCCCCGGAGGAATGGGGCGACGTCAAGCAGGTCCCCGGCTCCCTGCCCGCCATCCTCGACGCCCTCGAAGCCGACCACGACTACCTCCTCGACGGCAGCGTCTTCACCCCCGACCTCATCTCCACCTGGGTCGGCTGGAAACGCGCCAACAAGGTCGACCCGGCCCGACTGCGCCCCACCCCGCACGAGTTCGCCATGTACTTCGACTGCTGACGACAGCACCAGACCCACCACCCATCCGACCGGCCGTTCCGGCGCGGGACACGAGGCGGATCGGGGCCTGACCACGGCCGATCAGCCCCCACCGCCGACCACGACGGCAGCACGCCGCGCCTCGTACCCCAGCACACTGCGCACGATCGGACGTGACCATGAAGCCGCACCGAGTCACCGCCCCCGCGGCACCCACTGCCACCATCCTCACCCTGGGCGTGGAGGAGGAGTTCCTGCTCCTGGACCCGGCGACCGGGGAGAGCCTGCCCGTCGCCGACCGGGTGCTGCACACGCTGTCGGGAACCGCTCGGGAGCAGAGCCGGCAGGAGTTCCGGCACAGCATGGTGGAGATGGTCGCCCCCGTCTGCACCGACCTGGCTCAGCTGCGCGAACACCTGGTCGCGCTGCGCGGTGCGGCCTCCCGGGCGGCGGAGGCGGCCGGGGCACGCCTCGTCGCGGTAGGGGCCACCCCGGTGTGCGAGGCCCACCGTACGGTGCCGGACGAGCAGCGCTATCACGCCATGTCCCGCCGGTTCGGTCCGGTGGCCCACGACCCCGCGGTCTGCGGCTGCCATGTCCACGTCGGTGTGCCGGACCGGGAGCTGGCCGTGCAGGTGTGCAACCACCTGCGCCCGTGGCTGCCGGTGGTGCAGGCGCTCACCGCCAACTCCCCCCTGCACGACGGACGGGACACCGGGCACGCCAGCTGGCGGTCCATGCAGCTGGAACGCTGGCCGAGCATCGGACCCACCCCGCACTTCGACTCGGTCGCCGACTACGACGCCACCGTGCGGGAGTTGATCGCCGCAGGGATCATGCTCGACGCCGCGATGGTCTACTGGTACGCCCGCCCGTCCGCCGCGTACCCGACCGTGGAGATCCGGGTCGGCGACGTCTGCCCCACCGTCGACGACACGGTGCTGGTCGCCGCGTTGGTCAGGGCGCTGGTCGCCACCATGGCCGACGACGTCCGCGCCGGGGTCCGCGCCACTCCGATCCGGGACTGCCTGGTCGCCGCCGCGCACTGGCGAGCCGCCCACAACGGGGTCGACGGTGACCTCATCGACCTGCGCGGCGGCGGCGCCCGTCCCGCCTGGGACCTGATCGACGAGCTCCTCGTCACCGTCGCGCCCGCGTTGACCCGGCACGGCGATCTCGACCCGGTGCTGCGCCAGCTCGACCGGATACGCCGGGACGGCACCGGCGCGACCCGACAGCGGCGAATCATGGCCCGCACCGACGGCGACGTGCAGGCCGTTCTGGATCACCTGACCGCCCAGACCACCGCCCACTAGACCGGCGGCCGGCCGATCGGGCCGGACGCGCGAGCGCGCCGGGAGTCAGTGGATGTCGTGGGTTTGGAGCCAGAGTTCCAGCAGGCCGAGCTGCCAGAGCTTGTTGCTGCCGGCGGCGGCCTGCGCCTGCGCCGGTTCGGCGAGCAGGTCGGCGACGTACCCGGACCGGAACAGGCCGCGTTCCCGGGCGGCCGGCGCGGTCAGGGCCTCCTCGACGAGGTGCCGCACCGGCCCGTCGACGTTGCGCAGGGCGGGTACCGGGAAGTAGCCCTTGGGCCGGTCGATCACCTCGGCCGGCAGCACCTCCCGGGCCACCTCCTTGAGCAATCCCTTACCGCCCTGGGCCACCTTGTGCTCTGGCGGGCAGGCCGCGGCGAGGGCGACGAGGTCCTGGTCCAGGAACGGGGTGCGCACCTCCAGCCCCCACGCCATGCTCATGCTGTCCACCCGCTTCACCGGGTCGTCGGGCAGCATCAGGTGGGTGTCCAGGCGCAGCACCGCGTCCAGCGCGGTGTCCGCGCCCGGTGCGGCCAGGTGCGCGTCGAGCAGTTCGCGACTCGCGTCGTGGTCGCACGCGTACGCCGGGTCGACCACCCGGTCCAGTTCCGCGTGCTCGTGGTCGAAGAACGCGGCGGCGAACGTCTCGGCGGCGCCGTCGCGGGATACCCGCGTGAGGGGCTGGTGGTAGGCGTAGCCGGCGAAGACCTCGTCGGCGCCCTGGCCCGACTGGGCCACCTTGACCTGGCGGGCCACCTGCTCGGAGAGCAGGTGAAAGGCGACCACGTCGTGGCTGCCCATCGGCTCGGTCATCGCCTCGATCGTCCGGCGGACCGCCGGCACCAGGTCGTCGTCGCCGAGTTGGATGCACTGGTGGTCGGTGCCGAAGGTGGCGGCGACCAGGTCGGAGTAGTGGAACTCGTCGCCCACCTCGCCGCCGCGGCTGTCGAAGCCGATGCTGAACGTCTGGAGGTGGTGCTGCCCTGCCTCGGCGAGCAACGCCACGATCATGCTGGAGTCCAGGCCGCCGGAGAGCAGCACCCCGACCGGTACGTCCGCCACCAGTCGCCGCCGCACGGCCGTGCGCAGCGCGTCGCCGGCCGCGGCCTGCCAGTCCCGCGCGTTCATGCCGGCGTGTGCCGGGTCCCGTTGGTAGTCGGGCTGCCAGTAGACGCGCTCGCGACTGCGCCCGTCGGACTCCACCACCCGCACCGTGGCCGGGGGGAGCTTGCGCACCCCGCGCAGGATGGTCCGGGGCGCCGGCACGATCGAATGCCAGGACAGGTAGTGGTGCAGCGCCACCGGGTCGATGCCGGTGTCCACGTCACCGGCGGCCAGTAGCGCCGGCAGGGTGGAGGCGAACCGCAGCCGCCCGGGCGACTCCGCCAGGTAGAGCGGCTTGATACCCAGCCGGTCCCGGGCCAGCACCAGCCGGCGCCGCGGCCGGTCCACGAGCACCACGGCGAACATGCCGACCAGGTGGTCGACGAACCGCTCACCCCACTGCGCGTACGCCACGAGGATGACCTCGGTGTCACTGGTCGAGTGGAAGGTGTGCCCGGCCTCCCGCAGCTCATCGCGCAGCTGGTGGTAGTTGTAGACGCAACCGTTGAAGATGAGCCCCAGCCCCAGGTCCTCGCGCACCATGGGCTGGCCGCCCGCCTCGGACAGGTCGATGACGGTCAGCCGGCGGTGTCCCAGGGTGACCCAGCCGTCGCTCCACAACCCTTCGCCGTCGGGGCCCCGGGAGCGCATCGCCTCGGTCATCCGGGTCACCGCGTCGTCGTCGGGGGTCGCGCCGTCGAACCTCGCCTCACCGCTGATGCCGCACATCTCACCGAGGCCCGATCGCTCGACGTGCACGCAACACGACAACACTCCTGCCACCGTCGTCTGCCGGTTGAAGATCGGCCGGCGGTACCGGAGCCGGCGACTACCCGATGCCCACCCCGGGAAACCCGACCGCCGACCTCGCGTTCTCCGGCGCGCCGCCGGCGGCGACGGACGGGTGTACGACCGGCCTCCGGGGGTAGGGACATCTCCGGGTCAAGAAATGCGGGCGTGAGCATCGGGGGCGACTCCGGCATCGGCCGGCGCGCCCCCGATGTTCGCCGCAGCTCCTGACGACCGCACCCCGGTCAACGGGCGGACTGCATCCAGTCCTGGTAGTGCGTGGGTGCCAGGTGTGCGTCCGGGCCCGCGATGAGCACGTCGCCGGAGACGGCCGCGAACATGCCGGCCCCGTCGTCCCTGACGACGTTCCGGTTGTCCTGCTGCGCGGCCAGGGTGACCCGGCCGAGGTCGTCGAGGGCGAAGACATCCGGGCCGGCGACGTTGCGAATGCCCTGCAGCGGCGTGCCGGTGGCGACGTCGACGACCGCGTCGACGACGTCCGCGGCGGCCATCGGCTGGATACGGGTGCCGGGCAGGCGAACGGTGGTGTCGTCGGAGGTCCAGGACAGGACCGCGTCCATGAATTCGAAGAACTGGGTGGCGCGCACGATGGAGTACGGGGTCGGCCCCTGCCGGAGCAGGTCTTCCTGCAGGGTCTTGGCGCGGTAGTAGTCGAGCTCGGGCACCTGGTCGACGCCGACGATCGAGAGGACCACCTGGTGCCGGACGCCGGCGCGCTGCCCGGCGGCCAGCAGGTTGGTCATGGTGGTACGGAAGAAGTCGAGCGAGGCCTCGTCGAAAGTGGGCGAGTTGGAAACGTTGACAACCACGTCGGCGCCCTCCAGCGCCTGGTCCAGGCCCTTCCCCGTGAGCAGGTCGACCCCGGTTGACAGCGCCGCGGGGACGGCCTCGTGTCCGGCCGCGGTCAGCTTCTGGACCACCTGCGAGCCGATCAGTCCGGTACCACCGACGACTGTGAGCTTCATGGCTCTCACCTTTCCACGCGCGCCGCGCAGGCACGCCAGATTTGTCGAGGACAAACCCCGAACTCGGACAACTCTTGTCCGAGACACTAGTCGGATAAACTTTGTCCGAGTCAATCGGGGGGTCGGATGAAGCTGTCAGGTGGAGTCGAGTGGGCACTGCACTGCTGCGTGGTGCTCACCACGGCGACGGAGCCCGTGCCGGCTGCCCGGCTCGCGGAACTGCACGACGTCTCCGGCAGCTACCTGGCCAAACAGCTGCAGGCACTCTCCCGCGCCGGCCTCGTGACCTCCGTCCAGGGCAAGGCGGGCGGATATGTGCTGACCAGGTCACCCGAACTGATCACCGTGCTCGACGTCGTCGCCGCCGTCGACGGCGCTGCGCCCGCGTTCGTCTGCACCGAGATCCGCCAGCGCGGCCCCCTGGCGACACCGCAGGAGGCCTGCACCCGGCCCTGCCCCATCGCCCGCGCGATGGCCGGCGCCGACGCCGCCTGGCGCGCCGCCCTACAGGCGGTTTCCATCGCAGACCTCGCCAGCGGTGTCGACGACGACTACGGCCCTGCCGCGCTCGCCAGCTTGGGCACCTGGCTCACGGCGCGGAACGAGGGCGATTCCGCGACCGGCGAGCAGGGGTGATGGGCGCCGGTCGGATCCAGCGTTCCTGACGGGGACCGGAGACGATGATCGGCCGGTGGGCGAAGCCGCCCACCGGCCGATTGCCCCCCTTGGGGGAACTCTCAACGCTGCCATCGGTCCTGTCGGTGCAGGTTCACGACGACGTCACCCACTTCCGCCGTCCGCAGCGCACGCCGCGGTACCGGGCAGGCGGTCCTATTCGCCGGAGCGTGCCCGCTGCTGTTCGCGGAACTGCTCGACCGGCAGGCCGCCCCGGCCCCAGTTCTCGGTCGCCACCTCGTCGATGACGACGAAGGTCGAGTCCAGCGGCTTGTTGAGGACGTCGCGCAGCAGTTCGCTCACGCCCTTGATCAGCGCGGCCTTCTCCTCGGCGGTCGCCGCCGACGCGCCGGGCGCGCTGCCCTCGCGGGTGATCTGGATGTTGACGATCGGCATTCGATGCTCCTGTCTACGGGTTCCGGTGCGGGCGGTCAGCGCCCGGCGTTCTGGCCGCCGTCGACGTGCAGGATCTCGCCGGTGACGAAGGGCGCGGATTCGAGGTAGACGACGGCGTCGACCACGTCGCTGGTCTCGCCGATCCGGCCGACCGGGTGCAGGCCGGCGAGCGCGTCGTGGGTCTCCACCGGGTGCATCGGGGTCTTGATGATCCCGGGCGCGACAGCGTTGACCCGGACTCCACGACTGGCGTACTCGATGGCCAGCGACTTGGTGGCGGAGCTGAGGCCACCCTTGGTCAACGACGCGAGCGCGGACGGGACGTGCGAGCTGGGCTGGTCCACCAGGCTGGTCGTGATGCTGACGATGTGACCGTTGCCGGTTGCCAGCAGGTGCGGCAGGACCCGCCGGGTGAGGTGGAAGAAGCCGAGGAGGTTGACCTTGGTGACCTGGTCGAAGTCCTCGTCGGTGTAGTCGGTGAACGGCTTGGCGACGAAGATGCCGGCGTTGTTGACCAGGCTGTCGATGCGGCCGAAACGCTCCACCGCCGCGTCGACCACCCGCTGGGCGGTGTCGGGGTCGGCGATGTCGCCCCGGATGGTGACGATGTCCGAATCATGGGCATCGCCGATCGAGCGTGAGGTTGCCACGACGCCGTAACCGAGCTTGCGGTACGCGTCCACGAGGCCGGCGCCGATGCCCTGGGAGGCCCCGGTGATCACGGCGACCTTCTGACCCTGACTGCTGCTCATGACGAACCACTTCCTGGCTGGCCGAAGCCCTGGTAGGACGGCGGCTGACGGGCCGGGGGCCGCGATCGCGCGCACCCGGATGACCACTAGACGACTGGTCGACTAAAAGCTAGCCGACCGGTCGTGTATCGTCAAAGCATGGGTAGGACCAGTGACGCACGGAACAAACTCCTCTACGCGGCGGCCACGCTGATCGAGCAGCGCGGCTACGCGGCGCTGGGGGTCGCCGAGATCTGCACGACCGCCGGCGTGCCGAAGGGCAGCTTCTACTACTTCTTCGAGTCCAAGCAGGCGCTCGCCCTCACCGTCATCGACGAGCACTGGGCGACCCAGCGCCGCCAGTGGGAGGAGTTGCTGGGCAGCGGACGCGACCCGCTGCGCCGCCTGCGGGATCTGTTCGAGGCCACCGAGGAGGTGCAGCGCGCCGGGCAGCAGCAGGTCGGGCTGGTCGCCGGCTGCCTGTTCGGCAACCTCGCCCTCGAACTCAGCAACCAGGCGGAGGAGATCCGGCGTCGGCTCCAGGAGATCTTCGACGCCCAGATCGACCTCATCGAGCAGGTGGTCCTCGAGGCGAAGCAGCAGGGCCAGGCCGGTCCATCGGTCGAATCCCGGGAGGCCGCCCGGTCCATCGTCGCGCAGATCGAGGGGCGGGTCCTGCTCGCGAAGCTGCTCAACGATCCGGCGCAGCTGGAGACGCTGTGGCGCAACTGCCTGGACCTGCTCCAGGTGCCGGCGCACGCGCGGCCGACCGACTGAGCGACGCCTGGCCGAATCGGGTGGTGCGGAGCCTCCGAGCCATCGGAGAAGCGCGCCGCGCCCTCAGGTGTCCCCTTGCGGATGAGCATCGGGCGATACGGCTACCGGCCCGGACCCCGCCGAGGACGATCGAGCGTGCGCCAAGGCGGTTCGGCACCCAGCGACCGTGGCGCACCGTTGGTCAGTGCGGTTGGCGAGGCAGGGAGCCACACGTGTCGGAATCGCCGTACTCGGACCTTGCCGAGCGCGCGCGGGAGCTACCGACGGCCCCGGTGCCGCAGGCCGCCCTGGGCCCCGAGGTCCCCGAAGCCGGGTACGTCCTGGAGGAGATCGCCGACGGCGTGTTCTGGCTCAGTGAGGGCATGTACCAGATGATGTTCGTGGTCACGGACGAAGGCGTCATCGCCGTCGACGCGCCACCCACCCTCGGCCACAAGATTCTCCGCGCGATCGGCAGCGTGACCAGCCGCTCCATCACCCAGGTCGTCTACAGCCACCAGCACTCCGACCACGTCGGGGCGATGTCGGTCTATCCCGAGGACGTACCGCGCTACGCGCACCGGATCACGGCGGAACGACTCGCGCTGCTCCGCGACCCCAACCGCCCGCTGCCGACCCACGTCTTCGACGACACGCTGACCATCGAAGCGGGAGACCACAGCCTCCAGCTCGACTACAAGGGCCCCAACCACGCCGAGGGAAACATCTTCATCTACGCCCCGACGCAACGCGTACTGATGCTCGTGGACGTGATCTTCCCCGGCTGGGTCCCGTTCTCCAACCTCGCCGTCTCGGCGAACATCCCCGGCTTCGTCAACGCGCAGGAACAGGCGCTCGAATACCCCTTCGACAAGCTCGTCGGCGGACACGTGACGCGGCCCGGCACCCCGGACGATGTCCGGACGCAGATCGAATACCTGCAAGACCTCCGCTCCACCACCGAGGCAGCGCTCTCCTCGGTCGACGTGCAGAAGCTCCTGACCCCGGTCGACGCCACCAACGTCTGGGCCATCTTCAAGGCCTACCTCGACGCCGTGGCCGCCCGGGCCGCCGATGAACTCGTTCCGCGGTGGAGCCAGCGTCTGGGCGGGGCCGACATCTTCACGCTACCGAACGCATGGGCAATGGCCGAAGCCCTCCGGCTGGACTACGGCAGCATGGGTCCGTTCGGCATCGCGCCCTGAGGCGACCACGGACCCCGCACCGGCGGCGCGACACGAGCCCCCGATGACGCCGCCCGAGGCGGTCCAGCCCTCGAGGCCGTTAGCCAGACAGATGCGCCGATCTACCTGCAGGACGTGAGGAGCGCTCATAGGCTGCGGACACGCGCCCGCCTTGACGCGAGCCCAACTCGCAGCCGAAGGAGGTGTCGGTGTCGGCAACATCCGGGCGTCCCACGCCCGCGGATCCGATGGTCAACGGGACCGCCCGGCGCGTGCCGAGCGGCGCGTGCCGTGACCTTCCGCCCGAGTTGGGGCCGGACGCGATCGGCGTGTTGGAAGGGCGCACCTTCATGCTCTCCGACGCCGTGGGAAACGTGCCGGACGGGTCCATCGGCGGGCTCGTGCACGACGACACCCGCTTCGTGAGCAGGTGGGTGCTGACGATCGGTGACGCACCGCTGATGGTGCTCTCCTCCGGCACCGTCGACCCGTACTCGGCGGCCTTCTTCCTGGCCAACTCGGAGCTACCGGGGCTGCCGGCCAACCGGGTCGGCGTGCGGCGGCAACGGTTCGTCGGCGACGGGCTCTACGAGCGCGTCGAGCTGCGCTACTTCGGCATCGAGCCGGCCCAGGTGCGGCTGCGGCTCGCGGTGGGAACCGACTTCGCGGACCTGTTCGAGATCAAGGAGTCCGGCCGGGACCGCAGCCCGCACATCGTGCGCCGGCACGCGTCGGACGGGTCGGCCCTCGAGTTCGCGTACCGCAACGGCGACTACGCGGCGACGGTGCGGATCGAGGCTGACCCGCCGGCCGACCTGGTGGACGGAGACGCGCTGGAATGGAACCTGAGGCTGGCGCGCGGACAGCAGTGGGGTTGTGAGCTGTGGGTACCGCTGCGCTGCGGCGAGGAGGACTACCGGCCCACGCCCCGCGAGTTCGGACAGTCCGTCGACCACGGCATGGAGGATCCGTCGACCCGGTGGGCGGCGAGCAAGCCGCACCTGCACGCGGACGCCGACCTGGTCCGGGACGTCTACCACAAGTCGGCGGTGGATCTCGTGTCGATGCGGATCGAGAAGACCATCGCCGGGGAACCGGTCGTGCTGATCGCCGCCGGCCTGCCGTGGTTCCTGACCGTCTTCGGCCGGGACACCCTGATCACCGCCTACCAGACCATGATGTGCGGCCCCGACGTCGCCCGCGGCGCCCTGATCGTGCTGGCCGCCCACCAGGCCACCACGTTCGACGAGTTCACCGACCGGGAACCGGGCAAGATCTTCCACGAGTACCGGTCGGGCGAGCTGACCCGGCTCGGCCTCAAGCCCTACCGCCCCTACTACGGCGGCGCCGACACCACCGCGCTGTGGCTGATCCTGCTGTCGGAGTACTGGCGGTGGACCCGCGACGACGAACTCGTCCGCCGGCTGCGCGGCAACGCCGACGCCGCCCTGGGCTGGATCGACCACCACGGCGACCGCGACGGCGACGGCTACGTCGAGTACGCCACCCGCTCCGACCAGGGCCTGGGCAACCAGTGCTGGCGGGACTCCCCCGACGGCGTGCAGTACGCCGACGGAACCGTCCCGGTCCTGCCGATCGCCACCTGCGAGACCCAGGGCTACACCTACGACGCCAAGGTGCGCCTCGCCGAACTCGCCGACGGCCCCTGGCAGGACCCGGACCTGGCCCGGCGGCTGCGGGCGGAGGCCGACCGGCTGCGTGAGCGGTTCGACCGGGACTACTGGATCCCGCGGCGGGGCGGCTACTACGCCGTCGGGCTGGACGGGGACAAGCGGCCCATCGACTCGATGACCTCCAACATGGGTCATCTGCTGTGGAGCGGCATCGTGCCCGAGGACCGCGCCGGGCACGTCGCCCGGCAGCTCATGTCCGACGAGATGTTCTCCGGCTGGGGTGTCCGCACCCTGTCCACCGCCGACACCGGCTACAACCCCATCGGCTACCACCTCGGCACCGTCTGGCCGCACGACAACTCCATCGTCGCGGCGGCCTCGCCCGCTACGGCTACCGGGACGAGGCGAACCGCATCGCCATGGCCATGCTGGAGGCCGCCCGCCACTCCGAGCACCGCCTGCCGGAGGCGTTCTCCGGCTACGACCGGTCCTTCGGCCGCCAACCCGTGCCCTACCCCACCGCCTGCAACCCGCAGGCCTGGGCCAGCGGTGCACCCCTGCTCCTACTGCGCACCATGCTCGGAGTGCAACCGCAGGCGGACACCCTCGTCGCCCACCCACATCTGCCCGAGGAACTCGGCCGGATCCGGCTGCACCACGTGATGGCCGGGGGCCGGCGGTGGAACATCGACGCCATCGGCTGCCACACCACCGTCACCGAAGCGACGTGACGGCCGGGAGCGGAGCGGAGCGGGCGGGCGGGCGGCGACGTTTCTTCGGCGCGGTCAGTCCCACGGGTGAGGGCCAGCCGGTGACCCGGTTCGAGCTGTTGTTCGACCTGGTGTACGTCTTCGCCGTCACGCGGGTGACCGATTACATGGCGCGCGCCCACACCGCCGAGGGGGTGGTGCAGGGCTTGCTGCTGCTCGCCCTGTTGTGGTGGACCTGGGCGGGGTACGCGTGGCTGGGGAACCAGGCTCGCGCCGATCAGGCCCTGCTGCGGGCCGGCATGTCGGTCGCGATGGCGGCGCTGTTCGTCGTCGACCTGACCATCCCCGAGGCCTGGCACGACAAGCCGGGCGGCCTGAACGGCCCGTTGGTGCTGCTGGCTGCCTACCTGGTCGTGCGGTGCCTGCACCTGGCCGTCTACTCGGTGGCGGCGGCCGGCGATGCGGGACTGCGCCGGCAGCTTGCGATCACGTGGATTCCCACCCTGGCCGGCGCCGCCCTGCTGCTGATCGGTGTGCTGCTCGGCGGCTGGCGGCAGACCGTGCTGTTCGCGGCGGCGCTGCTGGTGGACTGGGGCGTCGTGTTCGTCACCTCCCGTCGCGGGAACTGGCGGGTGCACAGCGCCAGCCACTGGAGCGAGCGGCACGACCTGTTCGTCATCCTGGCCATCGGCGAGTCGATCCTCGCCATCGGTATCGGCGCCGCCGACCAGCCGATCAGCGGGCCGCTGCTGGTGGCGGCCGTGCTGGGGGTCGCGGTCGCGATCGGCCTGTGGTGGCTGTACTTCGACCTGGTGGCCCCCGCAGCCGAGCAGCGGCTCGAACAGGCCCGGGGACAGGCCCGGACGACGCTGGCGGTGGAGGCGTACTCGTACGCCCACTTCCCGATCATCGCGGGGATCGTGCTCGCCGCGCTCGGTGTGGAGGGGGTCCTCGCTCAGGCGTCCGGGCACGGAGAGCTGGGCTGGTTCTACGCCGCCGCGCTGTGCGGCGGGGCGGCGCTCTATCTCATCGGTCACCTGCTGTTCGCCAACCGGATGCGATACGGGGTGCACGTCGGGCGGCTGGTGACCACGGCCGTGCTGCTGGGCTGGCTACCAGCCGCGGCGGTCCTGCCGTCGCTGGTCGCACTCGCCGTGGTGGTGGGTATCCTCGCCGCCCTGATCGCCGGGGAAACCGTCCGGTACGCCGACCTCCGGCGGGCTGTGGGGCACGGGTGAGCCGACGCCAGGTGCAGGCGGAAATCAGGACGCTGGTGACGGTGCTCGGCGACGCTTGTCTGCGCCCGAGGGCGAGGGATCGCGGAAGTTGGGCGGGCGGCTGCCGCACCGCTCGATAATACGAAGGTCACTCTGGGGGCCAGCGGGCTGATCGACATGCCTCGGGAAGGGAGCAACCGTCGGATGAGCACGATGCACGCCGTGAGGGCGCACAGCCGGGGCGGCCCGGAGCAACTCGTGTACGAGGAGGCGCCGCGGCCCGAGCCGGGGCCCGGTGAGGTGTTGGTGGCCGTGAAGGCTGCTTCCATGACACCCCACGAGCTCACCTGGCCGCAGACCTGGACCCACAGCTCCGACGGGACAGGACCCGAACGCACCCCGATCATCCCGTCGCACGAGTTCTCCGGAGTGGTCGCGGCGTGCGGCGCGGGGGTGGAGAGCCCCGCCGAGGGAGAGGCCGTCTACGGGTTGATCCCGTTCACCCGGGATGGCGCTGCCGCCGAGTACGTCACCCTGCCCGCGGCCGTCGTGGCGGCCAAACCCGTCACTGTCGACCATGACCACACCGCGGCGCTCCCACTGGCTGCGCTGAGTGCCTGGCAGGCACTGGTGGACCACGCCGATCTGCAGGCCGGCCAGCGCGTGCTGGTGCAGGGCGGCGCCGGCGGCGTGGGCGCCTACGTGGTGCAGCTCGCGGCCAGCATCGGTGCTCGCGTGAGCGCCACGGCGGCGACGACCGACCTGGAGTTCGTGACGGATCTGGGTGCCGAGCAGGCCATCGACTATGCGCACGACCGCTTCGAGGACCAGGTCGGCGACCTGGACGTCGTCGTCGACCTCGTGGGAGGAGGCACGCAGTCGCGGTCCTGGTCCGTTCTGAAGCCGGGCGGCATTCTGGTCAGCCTGGCCGATCCTCCGGACCAGGAGGAAGCAGCCCGGCACGGCGTCCGCGGGGTGTACTTCATCGTCGAGCCCGAGCGGAACGCGTTGGATTCCATCGCCGAGCTCGTCGACCACGGCCACTTGCGGCCGGTAGTGGACCGGGTACTGCCCCTCACCGAGACGCGCTCGGGTTACGAGGCGCTCGAGACGAGCAAACGCCGCGGAAAGATCGTCATCCACGTCGCCGACTAGGCCGGTGTCGACGTCGCCGGTGACGCCCACGGGGAGTCGGGCCGGGACGGCCACCTGCCCGTCGGGCCGTCGGGCCGTCGGGCCGTCGGGGCGTCGGGCCGTCGGGCCGTCGGGGCGTACCCGGGGCGAGACCGTCGCCGACGGCCGCCGCGGTCCGGACGGTGGGTGTCGTGGGCGGTTCGCTTCCGATCCGTCATCGACAACTCGATGCTGCCCACGCCCGGCGCCTGACCGCCGGTTCGCTCCCCGGCTGACATGAACGGCGCGGATGCGGGAAGAAGCGGTTTCCGCGATCGCGCTCGATCATCTTTGTCCGGTGCGGTGATTTCTGACCGATTCTCCGATCGCACCACACGCTCGCCGCCGGAGCCCGAATGGCGCTGGGGGAAATCCGACGGATGGCGGGCGAACAGGCGGGGCGGGTGCGGAAGGGGGTGTCGTGACGGGAAAGGCGCAGGCGGCCAGGCCCGTACGAGCCACCGCGTCGGCGTGGTGGGCCGATGCGATCGCCTCGGCCGCCGCGGTCAGCCTGCTGGTCGTCGTCGCGCTCTGGGTGCGGGGCGGCGGTGTGCAGGCTCTTCGGGGCTGGGCGGCGGGCCTGACGTCGCTCGGCCGGTTGACCGGGCTTGTCGCGGCCGACCTGCTGCTCATCCAGGTGCTGCTGATGGCGCGCGTGCCGTGGATCGAGCGCACCTACGGACAGGACGTGCTCGCCCGTTGGCACCGCGTCGTCGGGTTCACCTCCTTCGATCTGATGCTCGTGCACATCGTGCTGATCACGGTCGGCTACGCCGCGACGGATGGGGTTTCCGTGACAGGCGAGGCGTGGACCCTCGTCACCACGTACCCGGGAATGTTGCTGGCGGCCGCCGGGGCGGCCGCCCTGACGATGGTCGTGCTCACGTCCCTGCGGGCCGCGCGGCGGCGGCTGCGCTACGAGGCGTGGCACCTGCTGCACCTGTACGCCTACCTCGGCGTCGGCTTGGCGCTGCCGCATCAGCTCTGGACCGGGGCCGACTTCACCAGCTCCCGGGCCGCGACGCTGTACTGGTGGACCGCGTACGCCGCGTGCGCCGGCGCGGTGGTCGCCTTCCGGCTCGGGCTGCCGGCCTGGCGGACGCTGCGGCACCGACTCACGGTCGCCGCAGTCGTCCCGGAGGCCCCAGGCGTCTACTCCATCTACATGCGCGGACGCCATCTGGACCGGTTGCCGGCCCGCGCCGGGCAGTTCTTCCAGTGGCGGTTCCTGAGCGGCCCGGGTTGGAGTCGCGGCCATCCGTACTCGCTGTCCGCGGTACCAAGTGCGGACACGCTGCGGATCACGGTGCGATCCCGGGGCGAGGGCAGCGAGCAGGTATCAGAGTTACGGTCTGGGACCCGTGTGCTGATTGAGGGGCCGTACGGCCGGCTGACCGCCGCCCGGCGCACGGCCGCGCGGGTAGCCATGATCGCGTCCGGTATCGGAATAACCCCGCTGCGGACGTTGTTGGAAGAGTTACCGTACGCGCCAGGCGAAGCCACGCTGCTGTACCGGGCGCGCTCGGCAGAAGACCTGGTGTTTCGCCAGGAACTGGAGCGCCTCGCGGCCGTCCGTGGCCTGCGCGTGGAGTACCTGCTGGGACCGCGCGGGCGGGCGGGTTCATGGTTGCCGGCCGGGTTCGGCGACGACGCGAAAGCCTTGCGTGAGCTTGTCCCGGACATCGAGCAGTACGACGTGTTCGTCTGCGGACCGGATGAGTGGATGCGAACGGTCGTACGGGCGGCTCGGCAGGCAGGCGTGCCGGCGGAACGCATTCATCTTGAACGCTTCACCTGGTAACTCGACCACCCATCCTCATTGCGCTCGCAATCGGAGGAGGACGACATGCGCAAGATCACTATGTGGTTCCTGGCAACGATCGCCGTGGTGGTACTTCTCTTCAGCTACCGGACGTCGACCGGGCCCGACAACTCGGCTTCGGCCGGGACCGTTGGCGCCAGCGCACCGGGCGTGGTGACCGGCCCCGGTGCGCCGGCGGACCCCGGGAAGTCACGGGGCACCGTCGCACGGTCCGGTTCCACCACGGTCGCCGACGGCCCGGTCGTGCAGACGAAGCGCGGGCGCGTCCAGGTGCAGGCACACATCAGCGGCGGCCGGATCACCGACATCACGCCGCTGGCGGTGCCGAACGTGAACAACCGCGACCGCGAGATCAACAAGCGTGCGGTGCCGCAGCTGCGCGCGGAGGCGCTCGCCGCGCAGAGCGCGCAGATCGACGCGGTGTCCGGGGCGACGGCGACCAGCGAGGGCTACACGAAGTCCCTCCAGGCCGCGCTGGACTCCGCTGAGTTCAAGGCCAAGCCGTGACCAGGCAGGCATTCGTCGAGCAGATCATGGGTCTGCCCGTCAGCGTGCATGTGCGCGGTCCCGGCGCCGACTCCCCGGCGGCGGCGAACGCCGTCGCCGGGGCCTTCGCCGAACTGCGCGCGATGGACGTCGTCTTCAGCCCGTACCGCCCGGACAGCCGGGTGAGCGCGCTGAACCGGGGAGAGCCGGTGGACGATCCGTTGGTCGAGGCGGTGCTCGACCTGTGTGAGCAGGCGCGGCAGCGTACCGACGGCTACTTCGACGCGTACCTCCCGGAACCGGGCGGTGGCACCCGCTTCGACCCGTCCGGCCTCGTCAAGGGCTGGGCCGTCGAGCGCGCCGCGGAGCACCTGGAGGGGTACGCGTTCTACCTGAACGCCGGTGGGGACATGACGGTACGCGGGTCCTGGCGCGTGGGCGTCGAGGATCCGGCGCAGCCCGATCAGCTCCTCACCGCCATCGAGGTCGTCGACGGGGCCGTCGCGACCTCGGGCAGTGCACACCGCGGAGCGCACATCGTCGATCCGCACACCGGCGCCCCCGCCCGAGGCCTGCGCTCGGTCACCGTCATCGGGCCGTCCCTGACCTGGGCGGACGTGTACGCCACCGCAGCGGCCGCGCAGGGGCCCGAGGCAGTGACCTGGCTCGCCACGCTACCCGGGTACGAGGCTCTGCTCGTCGGCGACGACGGTGCCCTACTGGCCACGCCCGGCTGGCCACTGCCCGCGTAACGCGCGTTGAGGCAGGCGACATGGAAAGCCGCTGACTGCTGATCGCTGGGTGAGACAGGAAGCTGGACCGCCTATTTCGTCCAGCCGGCAGGCTGCGGGACAGCGCGGTGGGAACAGCGCGTGGCACGATTCGCGGGCGCCCGAGCGGGACTCCCGGAAGGATCGTCATTTGAGCGCGACAGCGCCCGCCCTGGACACCCGGATCTATCGGCACGCGTCCGGACTGTCCGACGGTAACCTCGCCCTCGCCACGTCTGCGCCGGATCCGGTGGACGAACAGACTTTCTTCGCCGGCTTCGTGCGCACGCCCCGGGTGGTCGCCGGTGGCCTGCTGGCGCTGGCCGATATCGCGGGTACGGACTTTCGGCAGGCCCGTACCGACCTGGCCCGTGGCCGGGATCCGGTGGTCACCGGCGACGGCGAGCGGCTGCGGTTCGAGGCGCTGTCGACCTGCGGTGGTCTGTACGGACGGCTGGACCTCACCGCCGCCGAGCTCGATGGCGCGACCGTCCGGCGTGGCACCACCAACGTGGACATCAACCCTCCCCTGTACGAGTCGCTGACCAGGGTCGGTGGTGAAGACCCGTTGCGTATGTCGGTGGGCGAGGAGGGGCTCGCCGTGTCGACGCTCGACGGCAAGGTCGTCGAGAAGCGGGTGCCGCTGCCGGCGCGTTGGCTGCGCGGGCTGGCCGAGGTGGCGGCGCACGCTCTGCCGATGGACCCGCGGCTGGAGATCCGGTCCGGACGTGCCGTCGCGCTGCTGGCCGAGATGTCGGCGCGCACCGCCCGGCAGGCCCGCTGGCTTCTGCCGGCCGGATCCGGGTGGCGGTCCACCACCCGGCCGGTTCCCGGCGCCGTCTGCGTGGTCGACGGATTCCGGCTGTCGGTGCTGCGGCCGCTCCTTCCCCTGGCGCAGACGTTGACCCTCTACGCACCGCCGATCACCGGCGCACCCGCCCAGGTGAGCGGCTGGGTGCTGGACTTCGGCACGGCCCGGTTCACGCTGCTGCTCTCGACCGCCGTCAGCCAGGGCTTCGCCGGCGACGGTCAGTTGCTGACCGACCTCGGGTCCGGGTCCGCCGACGCCGACGCCGAAGCACTGGATGCGCGCCTGGCCGTCGATCCGGTCATCGACCGCGCATCGGTCGCCGCGCTGACCGGTTGGGACGCTGCCCGGGCCACGTCCGCTCTCGCCGCGCTGGCCACCGCGGGCCAGGTCGGGTATGACGTCGCGGAGGCGTCGTCGTTCCACCGCCCGCTGCCGTACCGGGCAGACCTGGTCGCCGCGCTGCACCCCAGGCTTGCCGCAGCCCGGATCCTCACGACGACGGGCGGCATGGTGGTGACCGCGGCCGGGATCGAGGTGACCTCCGGCGGGTCCACGTACCTCGTGCATCGGCGCGGCGACGAACACGCCTGCACCTGCGCCTGGTGGGCGGAACATCAGGGTCGGCGGGGGCCGTGCAAGCACGTCGTGGCGGTTGTCATCGGGCAGACGGGACAGCAGGGTGAATGACGTCTGGCGCGACGTGTGCGCGCGGATCGACGACGCCGACTTCGACGCGCTCGCCGACGTGCTTGCCGGTCTGGACGCCACCGGGCGGACAGCGCTGCTGCCGATGCTGGAAGGGCACACCCCGACGCGTGCGGAGCCGGAGCCGGTCGTCCGCCCACCGGCGGAGCCCGAGCCCGAGCCCGAACCGCCCAGCAATGGCGTCTTCGCGTTCGCGTTCGTCCTGTCCAGCGACGACGACCCGCCGCCCCGGGACCTCGAAGGCCTCCGCGCGTACGCCGGCCGCCAGCGGCTGCGCGAGCGCGAACGCCGGTGGGCCAGTGAGAAGTGGCACCTCGAGCGCCAGGCGGCCCAGGCCGCCGCCCGGCTGACCGAGCGCCGCCACGCCGCCCTGGCGATGGCCATCGTGGCGTGCCTGCCGACGGCCACCGAGGCGGTGAAACGCCTGCACCGCCCGTGGACCGCCGGCCCGTCGCTGCGCGTGGTGCCCGAGGTGGTGCCCGCCCTGCTCAGCGTGCGCGGTGCGGCATGGGGCACCGCCCTCGCCCGCGGCATGGTGCGGCGTGCGGGATCCCGCAACCGGACCACCCCGTGGCCGTTCACCGAAGCGCTCATGCGGGCCGTGGGCACCGAGCCACCGGACACGCCCGGCGCCGTCGCACGGTACGTGGAGATGTGGCGCCCATCGCTCACCTCCTTCCTCGCCGCCGATCCATGGCTCGACCACGTACTGCCGTACCTCTTCGACGAGGACCGGGTGGCCGCCGTGTTCGTCACCGGCGCGGCCCGCCGTGACTGGCCGCCGGCGCTGATGGAGTTGGCGAGCAGCGGGCGCGTCGACCGCGCGGTGCTCATCGCGGGGTGCCTGCGCCGCCTGCGCGCCGGCGGGCGCAAGGGACTGCTGCAGCCGTACCTCGACATGCTGAGGCAGCTGGCGCCGGGCACCGACGAACTGGCCAGGCACCGGCAGGAGCTGACCGGCCTGCTGACGGCACCGATGTCGACGGTCGCCGACTACGCGTACACGTCGCTGCAGTCCCTGCACCGGGTGTCCGAACTGGATCAGGCCACACTGGCCGAGATCACCCAGGGCATGCTGTCGCGCCAGGAGAAGAAGCTGGTCCGCGCGCATCTCGCCTGGCTGCGCAAGCTTCCGCTGGAGCACCTCGTGGAGGGGCTGGTGGTCGGGCTGCACCATGCGGTGCCCGAGCTCGCCGAACGCACCGTCGAGCTGATCGAAGCGCGGCTGCCAAGCCTGTCCGAAGCAGCCCGCGCCCGGTTGGCTGCCGAGGTCCCGTCGCTCGACGGTGTCGCCGCGCACCGACTCGCCGCGCTGCTCGGCTCCGGGCCACCCGCCCCCGCATCCGTCCCCGTCCTCGTCGCGGAGCCGCCGGCCC
Organism: Micromonospora sp. 4G55; assembly: GCF_016803375.1. Lineage (NCBI taxonomy): Bacteria > Bacillati > Actinomycetota > Actinomycetes > Micromonosporales > Micromonosporaceae > Micromonospora > Micromonospora sp. 4G55. The sequence goes on along the minus strand of NZ_JAEVHN010000019.1, from coordinate 4,749 downwards.
AGATGCCGCCACCGCTGGACCTCGGCGCGGTCGCCGGCGAGCTGGCGATCCTGCTGCGTCGTGGCGACGACGACCCGATCCGGCACGAGCTGGTGCTCGACGGGTTGGTGCGCGCGGCCGGCGCGGACCGGGACGCCGCCGCTCGGGTGCTGGCGCCGTTGATCCCGCAATGGCCCGGGCTCTGGCCGGCCCTGGTCGCCGCCGCCATCGGACGCGACGCGCCACCCCATCCCGCGTACCACCCGCAGTACCACACGGAACAGCATCCGATGACGCTCCTCGTGGAACGCCGGGTCGCCGAACTCACCGCGCGGCTGGTCACTGCCCCGCCGGTGGCGCTACTGGCCACTCCGGCCACGGTCGCCGGACACGTCGACCCGGCCCGCGTTCTCGGCCTCCTGCTGGAGGCAGAACGCGACGGCTGGCAACCTGGCGAAGCCGACCTCGCGCAGGCCATCCTGCGCCTGCCTCGCGAGGTGGACCCCACCGTCCGGGCGGCCGCCGCGCGCCTGGTCTCACCGGCCGGCCGCCGGTTCGCCGGCTGGCTGGCCACGCCCGCCGAACCACGAATCTGGGTCGAGGAGGTCAGGCATCATCCGTCCGTCTCCGGCCGGCGGATCGCGATGCTGGACCCGGCCGGCCTTCCGGCCGAACTCGCCGATCCGCGCAGCGCGACCGAACGGGCCAGGTCGGCCCGGCACGCACGAGCCGTGGCCCTGTGGCCGATGATCGCGCCGTCGCACCGCGAGGCGATGGCCGCGCACATCCAGCCGTTCGTCGCGTCCATCGTGGACCGCGGCAACCCCGGTACGGGTTTCCTCGCCGGGCTCGCGGCCGCCGACGGCCCGGCCGGCCCGGCGATGTCTCTGACGATGGCGTACGCGCTCGCCAACCACCGGCACACCGTGCGACTGGCGGCCGGCGACGCGCTCATCGAACTCGCCACCCGACCGGGCTGGGACAGCACCGGTGTCGGGGCGGAGGTCGGGGCACTCGCCGCAGCAGATTGGATCGTGCTGCAGCGGATCGTCCAGCCCTTGGCCGAAGTGCTCAAGGCCGGCGCCCGCGATGCGGTCTGGCAGGTGACGGCCGCGGCACTGCCGGTCCTCCTGCCCGCCGGACCGCGCCCTGGCCTGGCCGACCTCGTCGACCTCGCCGCCAACGCCGCTCCTCGCGACGGCCACTGCGCCGACCTGCCGGGCCTGGCCGCGCTCGCCACCAGGCCCGGCCGCAACCGCCTCACCGAGGCCGCCCGTCGGCTCGCCGCATCCATGACGACCTGACCTCTTGCGGACCGCCGACGAGGTCACCGATCACGTCAGGATGACGAGTTGCTGGGTCGCTCGGGTCATCGCGACATAGCGGTCGACCGCTCCTTCGATGCCGTCGCCGAATGCCTCCGGGTCGATGAGGACGACCAGGTCGAACTCGAGCCCCTTCGACAGTTCCGGGGTCAGCGACCGGACGCGGGGCGTCGGCGGGAAGGTGGGGTCGCCGATGACGCAGGCGATCCCGTCGGCGTGCGCCGCGAGCCAGGTGTCGAGGATCGAACGCAGATCAGCAGCAGATCCGTGTACGACGGGGACGCCGCTGCTGCGGATGGAGGTCGGCACGTTGGCGTCCGGCAGCACGGCCCGGATGACCGGCTCGGCTTCCGCCATGACCTCCTCCGGCGTCCGGTAGTTGATGCTCAGGGAGGCCAGGTTGATCCGGTCGAGCCCGATCCGCTCGAGCCGTTCCTGCCACGACTCCGTGAACCCGTGCCGGGCCTGGGCGCGGTCCCCGACGATGGTGAAGCTCCGGGACGGGCAGCGCAGCAGCAACATCTGCCACTCCGCGTCGGTCAGTTCCTGAGCCTCGTCCACGACGATGTGCGCGAACGGGCCGGCGAGCCGGTCCGGCTCGGCGCTGGGCAGTACGGCCTCGTCGACCAGGGCATCCTGGAGATCCAGTTGGCGCAGGCTCGACAGCACGCCTTCACCGTCGTCATAGGCGTGGGCCTCGATCAGCTCGTCGACGACCGTGGCCATGCGTTCCCGTTCGACGGCGACAGCGGCGTCATGCCGACGCTTACGCCCCGACGCCTCCGGGTCGCCGAGCCGCTGCCGTGCCGCGTCCAGGAGCGGCAGGTCGGACACCGTCCAGGCCTGCGCGTTGCCGCGCTGCAGCTTCCGAATGTCGTCCGGACTGAGCCAGGGTGCGCACTTGCGCAGGTAGGCGGGCACCGACCACAGGTCTCCGACGAGGTCGGTCGCTTCGAGCAGCGGCCAGGCGCGGTTGAAGGTCGTGAGCAGTTGCCTGTTCCGCACCAGCGACCTGCGGACCAGGTCGTCCGGCTCATCGCCGTCGTACTTCTCGATCAGGATCGTCAGCAGCTCTTCCCAGATCTCGTCACGCGCCTCGTTGTGCGGGGTACCGGGGTCCGGTGCGTCGAACGCCTCGGCCCAGTCGTCGGCGCTCAGCCAGATGTCGGACTCGTCGGTCGGGACCGTCATTCCCTTGGTCGGCGGCTCCTCGTAGAACCTGACGGCCGCCTCGATCGCCTTCACCAGGTCCGCGGACGACTTCAGGAGGGCCACGTCCGGGTCGCTCTCGATGGTTGCCGCGGCACCCTCGGGCACGAGGTCCCGCAGGGTGCAGGTCTGCACGTCCTCTTCGCCGAGGCTGGGGAGAACGTCGGCGACGTAGGCCAGGTAGGGCTGGTGCGGACCGACGAACAGCACGCCGCCCCGACCGTGACCGAGGCGAGGATCGGCGTAGCGGAGGTAGGCGGTGCGGTGCAGAGCGACGACGGTCTTCCCCGTACCCGGACCGCCGTCGACGACGAGCGCGCCGCTCGATCCCGCGCGGATGATGGCGTCCTGGTCGGCCTGGATCGTGCCGAGCACGTCCCGCATCCGGGCCGACCGGCTGCTGCCCAGGCTGGCGATGAAGGCGGACTGGTCGTCGAGCGCGGCGTGCCCTTCCCACCCGTCCGCGCTGAACACCTCGTCCCAGTAGTCGCTGATCCGGCCGCCGGTCCACCGATACCTGCGGCGGCTCGCCAGGCCCATCGGGTTGGCGTGGGTCGCTCCGAAGAACGGCTCAGCCGCGGGCGAGCGCCAGTCGAGCAGCAGCCGGCGACCCGCGCTGTCCGTGAGGCCGCGTCGCCCGACGTACACCGGCTCGGGGTTGTCCGCGCTGACCATGCGGCCGATGCACAGGTCCACCCCGAAACGCCGCAGGGCACGCAGGCGAGCGGTCAGCCGGCGGACCTCCTGGTCCCGGTCCATCGCCTGCCGGCCTTTGCCACCGGGCGCCTTGCGCGCGGCGTCGAGGCGGGCGGACAGATCGGCGATCGACTGCTCCAGGCTTTCCGCGAGAGCAGCGAAGTGCTGCTCGTCGTGGGCGATCAGCGGCGGGTCGGCCTTGGCCGCAAGCCGGTCGGGAAGGTCGAACGCGCTGGTGGTCAGCGAATTCACGTCATCAGCTCCGATCTGGTGTGCTGGCAATGGGAGACGAGTGCGTGGCGTTGATCGAGCGCGCATGGGGGCTGCCCAAGCCCCCTCGGGTGGTGGCCGGCGTTCAGGAACCCCACCAACTCGGCCGGGAGCGGGCGTTCGCCTGGCAGGGTCCACGGGATGGTCTGCGCGAAGTCGAGGTCCGTCGACTCAGTGCGGCGCCGCCGTTTCCGCGCTGCGTTCGTCGCCGGTAAGAATGTTTCGGTACTCCCATTTCCGCTGGTTCTGGGGCTCGGCCGGCAATTCTGCGGCACGACCGGGGTCTTGCCGCAAGCCCCCCGGTGCGGTATATGTTGAAGGTGGAAGGGAGTGTGTACTCCCCTTTTCTCCTGATCGCCGGCGGAGCGGTCGCACGGAAGATTCGCCCACGTGACTGACGGATGGCCGACGGCACTGCGCACCGCGCTCCGGCGCGGGCAGCTGCTCGTCGCCGAGGTCCCCGCCGTCCTGCCCGATCACCGAGCCTGGATCGCCGTCTATCCGGTCCGGCGCCCCGCCGCCCACCGTGACGAGCAGGTCTTCACCATCTTCCACCGCGAGTTCGACAACAGCTACCTCGACAGCGACCGGTGCATCGGGCCGGACGACGGCATGACGGACGTGCGAATCGCACAAGCAGCGGACGAGAACGCGCTGAACGACGTGCTCATCGGCTGGGGCATCGACCCTGGCCAGCTTTCCTACGTCCATCGGACCGACTACCCCGTCTGATCCGGGCCGGCAGCCGCTGAGGAAGACAGCCGCGGAGACCGATTCGAACGACGTCGTGGGGGAACCGCGGTGGATATCGACGCGCTGTTTCCACGCGCGCACGCACACCGCGGGACTACCTGGACCTCGTCGCGGACCCACGAATCGATCAGGACGGGCTGCGCACTCTCGCCCGTAGTCCCTCTACTCGTTCGTACGGCTGGCCGTCGCCATGGGCATTTCAGGCCGACGCTGCGGTGGGGTTTGCCGTGCCCTCGGCAGCCAGCGCGAGAACATCCCGCGCCACGGACAGCGCGGCCTCGCGGTGTGCCGGGACCAGTCCGATCCGGGTACGTCGGTCGAGCAGGTCGTCGACGGTGAGGGCGAGTTCGTGGCGGGCGGCCCAGAGCAGTTCGGCGCCGGTGACCGGGATGTCGGAGCCGATCGGCCGGCGGAGGTCGGCCGGCGCCTCGGCCAGCACGGCGACCGCTTCGGTGCCGTACCGCTGAACGAGCCGGCGTGGCGCGGGGACCCGGGCCAACTGCGCCCTGCTCGCGGC
>NZ_JAEVHN010000018.1:0-29471 GCF_016803375.1 Micromonospora sp. 4G55 | reverse complement strand
GGTCACCAGAACAGCCCTTGGTAATTGATGTTCTTCCCTAGACAAGAAGATCATCAACCAAGGGCTGTTTCCGTCATCGGCCGGGGTCCCCACAGGACCGTCAGAGGTTAAAGATCAAGTTAGGCGACGTTGTTGGTACGCCATTCGCCAACGCCGTGCGGGCATCCGCGCTGGTCAGGAAGCCTGTACGGTCGGTGAAGGCGTCGCGGAACGCCGGGTAGTACTCGTGCAGCAGCGATTTCGCAGCGCGGCGGGCTGCGTCAATCCAGGGAGCTACGGTGATCGCAGGGGCGCGAGCTGCACGGTCCAAGTCCGGGCTGTCCCGACGACCGCAATTGCCTGGCAGAGGAGGTCGCAGCCCAACTCCGGACTTCCTTCTGCGAAACCGCGGTTGATGAAGCTGATCGCTCTCGGGTGGTCACCCGCTTCAAGAGCATTCCCCAGCCCGGTCGCCAAGACCGCGGCGAGCGCGGCGTGAAAACTGTCTGCCCCTCTTTCGCGGAGGGTCTTGGCGGGCTCGCGCAATGGTGACGGAGGGACCGTGGGCGGGGCTAACACGAAAGTCATGTCCTTCTCCTGTGGTGTCAGTGTTGCTCGGTCAGGCCAGCCAGATTGGCGTCCACCTGCCGCAGCCGTGCCGCAACGGCCTCGTCGTACCGCGCCGGGCGGGATTGGCTGATTGTTGCCGGCAAGGTAGGGGCTGATGACCCGGGCATGATCGCTGACGGGACGCCAACGCGTCGTTGTGCCTGGGGCAGACGTTTCCCGAAGGGCCGCTTGAAGGGGATGACCGGTCACTGGACGCCAGCCATGCCTCCGATCATGATGGTTTGCCTCACGGCGTCGCTGGTCGTCGCCTGTAACGGACGGGGCGTTGTCCGTCAGCACATTGAAGTGTCGGTGGCGATCGGATGGTCTGCCAACGCTCGGCCCTCAAACCTCGAAGTTGTCCTGTGGACACTGCCGAGACCTGGGCAGCACGCCCGGTAGGCGCTGGCCCGCCAACGATGTTGACGAACTGATCCACCACCCACTCTACGCGCACTGCACGCAGCGGTGCCGCTGCCAGCTCAGGGAGCTGACTCCAGCGATGAATGTGGCTCCCTCTCGGCAGGGATCGACACGACCTCGTCTCGTGTCCATTGTCACGTCCGCCCGGGTGTGGTCCATCGTCCGAGCCTCGCCTGTGTCGGCGACCTGCGACCTACAGCAGCGGTTGCACGTCGGTACATCTGGCTGCGCGAGTCGACCGAGGAGCCCGCGACAGCGCCACTGCACCTGGCCATCCCCACTCGACTAGCTTCTACGACATGGCAACTACGGTGCTACGCGTCCGGCTCATCGGCGGCGACCGCATGGACCTCACGTACGACAAACCGGACGTCTCCGACGAGGACGAGCTTGTGGAACACGTGATCTCGACACTGGCGCAGGATTCGGGAGTGCTGCGCACTAAACACGGTGATCGGCTCGTCGTACTCTACGGCCGAGGCGTCGCAGCGATCGAAGTTGAGCCTCGCGGTGCAGTGTTGTGACGGAGGCCGCGCGCATGGGGTTGGCGGCGAGCGCCGGATTCTGTGTTATGGTTGCCCGGTTGCAGTTTTGATTTCCGTAGACGTTTCCGGCGCCTGATGGGTTAACCAAAACCTATCCAGGTGCTTTTTTCGTTTCGTGTCGTTTCCGGCGCGGGTGATCAACGCGGTGGCGCGCGAGTCCGCACAGTGCGGTCTCCAACAGCCTGCGAAGGAGCAGACATGGCTACAGGTACCGTGAAGTGGTTCAACGGCGACAAGGGCTTCGGCTTCATCAGCCAGGACGGCGGCGGCGCGACGTTTTCGCGCATTTCTCGGCGATCTCCGCGAGCGGCTTCCGCAGCCTCGAGGAGAACCAGCGGGTGGAGTTCGACATCACCCAGGGCCCGAAGGGCCCGCAGGCGTCGGATATCCGCTCGCTCTGATCCACGCTTTGGCGCGGCGGCCTGACTGGTTCAGCGGGCCGTCGTTCGGCGTTTCATCTATCATCATTTGTTCAGGTTCGTTTTTGCGATGTCCCGTGGCCTGCGGGCCCGTGCCTTCTTTGCGACGTGCCGTTCGAGAAGGCATAGCATGACGTGATCACCACATCACCGCGCACACCCGACGCCCACCCGGCGACGATCCCCGGCGGGTTCAGCCGCGACCGGCACCCGGTTGCCGGCGCTCCGCGTTTCCGGAGCCTGACCCCTACTGCGGCCTGCGGTTGCATGGCACAGTTCCTTGCTCCGTCCACCGCGGAAGAAGAGAAGCCCGCGCCTCGTGCATCCGACTGCGGTGAGGTGGCGATGCGTCGATTGCGCCACCCGTTCACCGTCACAGCCGACACGACGCCACACCGAACGATAGTAAAGATGGCCGCCCAGGTAGTGTGAGCTCATAGAACAACTGCCGGCGATACCTGCAGTTGTTCCCACCTGCGACCACGGGTAGCCCCATCACGTAGGTCACGAACGGAACCAGCCACAACAGAAGCGCTTCTGGACCCGCAGACGGCCCGGACATGTTGACCGCGCCTGCCGGTTGCCGGAGGGTTGAGAACGGACCTCGTGCAGACCGCAAGCCGTGTGATGGCCCATCGGGCCGGATAGATCTGCAGGGATGACTTCACAAGATGAGATGTCCTGCCGGCAACGGAGGGCAGCGGCGATGCACGCCACTGCGGAGCAGTTAGAAATGGCCGAAGCCATCCTGCACCGCAGCGCCGAAGAATCACCCGACCCGGCCACCACCACGCGGTTGCACGCCCTAGCCTCGGCCCTTCGTTAAGGGCTGTCCAAGGAGTGGCCTGAAAGCAAAGAAGTGCCTTCTGATCAGGGAAAATGGGACTTGCTAAGGGTCCGATGTTCCTGTCACGGAAGGCACTTGCTGGGTGAAGGCTACCGCAACACGTCCGAAGATCATGGTGACCGGCGGCGGGCGGGGCGTAGTCGGGCACGTCGGCGCCCGCCTGCTCGCGGATCTGGCCGACGTAACAGGGTTGACCAGCGCGTTCAGCTCCGCGTTGGCGAAGTTGCGGCAACGGCAGAGCGGCCACGACCCGGGCCGCCATCGCCGTGGATCTGGCGGTGATGCTCGCCGACGGCGGTGAGACCATCGCCGACTTGGCGGTGCTGCGTGACCAGTCCGCCCTGTTCGGGCTGGTTGCCTCCGACCCGACCGCGTGGCGACTGTTGTCCCAACTGGACGAGCCGATGCAGGCCGAACTGCGTGCCGCGGGGGCCCGGGCCCGCGAGGTCGCCTGGGCCCAGCACGCCGAAGTCCGCGGCGACCTGCCGCAGGTGAGCGTGGCCGGCCGGCAGGTCGACGGTCTGGTGGTCCCTTGTCCGCGGCTCTTTGCGAGCGAGGGGCCATCGTGACCGGCTTCGACTCCAGCCCGGCGATGGTCGAGCTGGCCGCGCGGCGGCTGGGCGAGGACGCCACGCTGCTGGTGGCCGACCTCAGCGAGCCGCTTCCCTTCGCCGACGGTGCGTTCGACGACGTCGTCGTGTCCCTGGTCCTGCACTACCTGGAGGACTGGACTGCGCCCCTGGCTGAGCTGCGACGAGTCCTGAGGCAAGGCGGCCGCCTCATCCTGTCCGTGAACCACCCGATCATCTACACGGCAGTGAACCCGGGCTCCGACTACTTCGCCCTCGCGCGCTGGTCAGACGAGTACACGTTCGACGGGCACCGCACGGAGCTGACCTACTGGCACCGGCCGTTGCACGCGATGACGGATGCGTTCACCGACGCGGGCTTCCGCCTCTCGGTCATCAGCGAATCCCCCATCTCTCCCGAGACTCCCCGGGAGCTCCTGCCTCCACAGCTCGGGGACCGCACGTCGTTCCTCTGCTTCATCTGCTTCGTCCTCGAAGCGCACTCAGCCCGGGGCCAGGCTGCCGCCGCACGCCGCCCCTCCTCCGCATCTGCACGAGCCGCCCTGCTTCATGGGCGCGGTTGCGGGGTCTGCGGCGATGGCTGTCTGCTCCGCCGGTACAAAGCAGATGCCGGACGGTTGTCTGACGCGGTCGACAGTGTCGTCACTGCCAGGTCCCGACGCTTCGGGCGGCTATCGCCGTCACGCTGGGCGCCCGGCGACTTGCGGCGATGCCGTGCCATACTGCGGCGCGTGCACGTGACCGGGAAAGTGCAGATGACGTACGGCCTACTGCGGCGGATCAGCCAAGACGCACAGGGCCGCTGGCAACGCGTCATGCGGGCGCTCCTGCTCGCCCTCGCGGCGCTGGCTCTGCTGCTGGCCACGCTGCTCGCGACATTGACCGGGTTCAACGCCCGGCTGCTCTACCTCGTGCTGGTGTTGTGTGCCGCGTTCGCCGTGACAGAACTCCTTCCGGCATTGAGCTGGTTGTTGCAGCGCCGCCTCTTCGTCGAGCCGTTCCGGTACGAGGTGAGCACGTCGGGCGTCGACATCCAGACCGCGAGCAGCCGGGCCCAGATCGACTGGTCCGGCATCACCCGGATTCGGCGGCGACGCCACACCTGGCTGCTGAAGTACGGCATGAGCCAGATCCCGGTGCCTCGGGCGGCGTTCTCGCCCGAGGATCAACGGACCGTGGACGACTTCATCGTCGGGCGCCCCGAGTCCGCCGGGTGACCGTCCCGGCAACGCGTGGTCATCGACGTCGCCGCCCACATCGAGCAGGATACTGACCAACCGCCGTCAGGCTGTTGCGTTGCTGTGCCGTCTCGATGTTCGCCGGGGGGCCAGAGCGGCGATCGCCCGTTCCAGGTGCTCGGTGAACGCCTCCCGTTCGTCGGCGGTGAATGCGGCGGCCAGGCGTCGCTCGACGGCGAGGACGGCCGGGTCCGCCCGTCGCACCAGGTCGGTGCCCTTGGCTGTCAGTTGGGCGACCCGTACGCGCTGGTGCAGCGGCGACACCGTCCGTTCGATCAGCCCCTTGCCCTCGAGGTTGACGAGCACGGTCGCCATGGTCTGCGGGGTCACCAGGCAGGCGCGGGCGAGCTGCGCGGCGGACGCTTCCGTGGTCTGCAGCAGGACGAGCAGCACCGCGTACTGCGGGACGGTCAGGTGAAACTCCTGCAGCACGCGCGTCTTTTCGGCGATCAGCGCCTGTTCGGCGCGTTTGATGACGAGGCCGAGCCGTTCCATCTCAGTAACGGCTGCCGACGGCCGTCGGTGCGGAGTCGAGTTCGGCGAGGTCGGCTGCGGTCAGCGTGACGTCGGCGGCGCCGATGTTGTCCACGAGATGTTCGAGCCGACGCGTACCCGGGATCGGAATGACGTGCGGGCCCTGCGCGAGGGTCCAGGCGATCGCGACCTGCGCGGGAGTCACTCCGTGGCGGGTGGCGACGGCGCGCACCGTGTCGAGGATGCGGGTATTGGACGCCCGGGCTTCGCTGGTGAAGCGCGGGTTGGCGGCCCGTAGGTCGGTGTCCCCGAAGCGGGTGGTGGCGTTGATCGTGCCGGTCAGGAAGCCCCGGCCGAGCGGCGCGAACGGCACGAACGCGGCGCCGTTGGAGGCACACCAGCCGACCACGTCGCCGGCGTCGAACACGCCACCGCCGGCGACGGCAGCCGTGGATGCGCCCGTGTCGGGCTGCCCGAGCGCGTCGCGGGTCCAGAGAGACAGCTCGGACTGTACGGCCGTCACCGGGTGCACCGCGGCCGCGGCGGCGGCCTGCTGGGCGGTGACCTCCGACAGGCCGAGGTAACGGACCTTGCCAGCGCGGACGATGTCCGCCATGGCGGCCCAGGACTCGGTCAACGGCACGGCATCGTCGACGCGGTGCAGGTACCACAGGTCGATGTGATCGGTGCCGAGGCGCTTCAGTGACGCGTCGACGGCGGCGCGCAGGTGGGCGGGCGACCCGTCGCGATGCATGCCTTTGGCGCGGATGTCGTCAACCACAAGCCCGGCCTTGGTCGCCAGGAACACGGTGTCGCGCAGGCCGGACAACGCCTCGCAGACAAGAGTTTCATTGTGGCCGTCGCCGTAGACATCGGCAGTGTCGATGAAGGTGACACCGGCATCGACGGCGGCGCGCACCACGTCTCGTGATGCGGCATCGTCGCGCGTGCTCTCGGCGTAGGCCCAGCTCATTCCCATGCAGCCTAGACCGATCGTACCCACGTGGTGTCCGGTGGCCCCGACCTCGCGCGTCCGCATGCCCGCACCCTCTCAATAGCAGTACTCTGTCATTCGGCAGCATACTAAGAAGGCGGGCTGTGGCATTGGCACTGATCCTCATCGACCTGCAGGAGTGGGTCGTCGAGCGGTACGCACCCGACGGCGGCATGGCGGCGGCCCGGGCGCCGAGCAGGCTCGGCGCTGGTTCCGGGAGTCCGGAGATCTGGTCGTCCACGTGCGGCACCTGGCCCTCGACGGCTCGGACGGCGGGCCGGGCTCATCGACGACGCGCTTCGTCGACGCGGTGACGGTCGAGGACGGCGAGCCGGTCGTCAACAAGTACGACCGCAGCGCGTTCGCGGGCACCGCGCTGGACGGCATGCTGCGCGACCACGCGGTCTGCGATGTCCTGCTGGCCGGGCTGGTTACCGAGGGCGGTATCGCGAGTACCGCCACCGACGCCCTGCGGCTGGGATACCAGGTCTCCGTACTCCTGCCGGCGATCGCCGGGAACACGCCGCAAGGACACCGCGAAACCCTCGACGACCTACGCGACCGAGGCGTGACGCTACGGGAGAGGATTTAGTCGCATCCGCTCATCGGCTTCGAGCGCGCGATTAGCGGCAGATCAGGAAGCCGGCGCCGATCGGTGTGGCGGGTAGGACTCCGCTGATCAGAGACCACGGTCGTCAGTCTGCGTCGGTGGTGGGAGTCCGACGAGCTTAGTAAGAAATCGGTCGACCTGCTCCGCGAGGGGTGGCCACGGCAGGTTGGGCTCGTTGATCCGTAGCGAGAGCATGCCGATCACCGCGGCACGGAGATCGAGCGCCAGGGTGAGTGGATCACCAGGCGGGGCGGCCCCGGCATTCATGCACTCCTGTATGGCAGCCGCGGTCCGTGCCAGCAGTACCTCTTTGAACGGCATGCCGGGACGTCGGCTGGCCTTGCTCTCGTGCATCACCTTGTAGAGGCCGGCATGTTCCTGCGCCCAGGCCGCCTGTGCCAGGATCCGCGCGCGCAGCCGCGACGCCGGGGCCTCGTACCTCGCCTCCGCACCGGAAGCGGTTTGCAGCATGTCTTCGTGGCAGCGTTGCATGGCAGCCAGCACGAGCGCATCGCGGTCCGGGAAGTACAGATAGACCGAGGTCGGAGAGATCGATAGTGCGCGCGCGATCGCGCGCAGGGACAGCGCTTCATCGTCGGCAAGCTCGTCGAGCATGTGTACCGCACAGGAAACGATCTCTTCCCGCAGCAGCTCACCCTGGCCGCGGGCATTCGGGCGGCGAGGAGCGGCTGAACGAGTAGTGGGCGTGCTGTCCATGGGCAGATCATTCCAGTCGTGGGATCTTGCGCTACGGTCGACCATGAGAATACAGTCATCCATGCAAGGACAGCCGTCCACTAAAGGGAGAGTCATGCCACTCACGCTCCGCGAGGCCCACGAGCTGATCAACGGCGCGCATCAGCGGGCCATGGATCTGGGCACCCACATCACGGTCGCCATCGTCGATGAGGGCGGCCACCTGCAGGCCCTCGGCCGCATGGACGGCGCGCCGCCGCTGTCGGCCGAAATTGCCAAGCACAAAGCGGCCAGTGTGGCTCTGATCCGTCGCGACGGCGCGGCACTGCGCCAGATGCAGGAGGCATGGCCCGCCCTCTTCAGCCAGATCGATCGGGCGGCGGGCCGGCCGATCCTGGCTGGCGCGGGTTCGATGCTGATCCGGCGAGCCGACACCGCCTTGGGCGCCATTGCAGTCAGCGGCGGACTGCCGCAACAAGACGACGAGTGCGCCGAAGCGGGACTTGCCGGACTCGCCGCTGGCAATTAGCCCGTCCAGGGCCGCCAGCGCCGGAGCGACCTGTGGTCGGCCACCGGGTAAATCCGTGACCGCCACTTGTCCGCCGACGCCACAGACACCTAAGCGGCGCGCACGCACATCGGCAGATCCGCACCGCGAGCCGCGAGCGGTCACGTAACCCTGCGTAGCGCGCGGATCGCGGCTACCGGATGTCTGATCGAGGTGTATCGGTGTTCAGGTGGTACTGGCCTGCGAGCAGTAGGTCACGTGTGGGGATTGCTGGTGATGCCGTCCAGGATGGTGATCAGGTTGTGGTGGAAGGTTTCCTCGGCGTCGAGGTGGGCGCCGTCGATGACGAGCCGGGCGACGGTGGGGTAGCGGCCTGTCTCGAGCATGCGTGTCAGGTAGGGCCCGAGGGCGGCCTGCCAAGCGAACACGTCGGTGCCGGTTAAACGGGCGGTGCGGCGCTCGGTGATCTCCCTGCGGAGCGCTCCGACGATGAACGCGTTGAGGGCGCCCACGGCCCGCTGAAGATCGTCGATACCGTGCACGCCAGGGGCCTGGCTGAGCGCCGCCGCGGTCGATTCGCCCACGGCGAGCGCGTGAGGTCCTATGTGTGGCCTTCCGCCGAGCAGGTCGACGAACCACTCATGATCAAGAGCGGCATCGCGGGTCCGGTGAACGATGGCCAGTACCGTGGCGCGCCACTCGGAGTGCTGGCCGGCCTCGGCGATCTGGGCATACACGGCGTCGACCATCAGATCAAGCAGTTCGGATCTGTTGATCACGTAGTCGTAGAGCCGCATCGGACCGACACCGAGCTCTTTGGCGATCTTGCGTACCGATAGCCCGTCGAGGCCGTGTGCGTCGGCGATCCGGATCGCCGTGGCGGCGATCTTCGCGCGGCTCAGCGGCACCGGCGCCGCCCGCGGCTGAGGCTCGGGCCGTTCCCAGACGGGCAGCGGTGCGCTACCGTACGGCGTATCCATAAGGTACAGCGTACGGTAACGGAGATGATGATGCGAATTGCGATCGCCGGTGGTGGCCTCGGCGGCCTGACGCTGGCCCGAATCCTGCACCGGCACGGCATCGGCGCGGTGGTGTACGAACGCGAGGCGAGCCGATCCGCGCGATCACAGGGCGGAATGCTCGACCTGCACCCGGAGTCCGGACAACAGGCCCTGGCCGATGCGGGCCTCGCCGGCCGATTCCGGTCCGAGGCACGGCCGGAGGGCGAGGAACATCGCATCCTCGACCCGGCCGGACGCACCCTCGTGCACCACAAGCCACAACCCGGCTCATTCTCCGGACGCCCCGAGATCGACCGCAGCGCATTGCGTGATCTTCTGCTCGATTCGCTCCCCGGCGACGCGGTGGCCTGGCAGCACCGGCTCGTCGCGGCGACGCCACGACCCGACGGAGGCTTCGGGCTGACGTTCGATGGCGGCCACAGCGCCGACTGCGACGTCCTCATCGGCGCGGACGGCGCACGCTCGGTCATCCGATCGCTGCTGACCGACGCGACACTGTCCTCCGTGGCCACCTTGGCCGAGCTCAGCATCAGCGACGCCGACCGGCGCCACCCGGATCTCGCCGAGCTGGTCGGCCCCGGAAACCTCTGGTGCATCGGCGTGAACCAGATCCTGGCAGCGCAACGCCTCGGCGACGGCAGCATCCGAGTCGGGATCTCCCTACCCGCGGACGATCGCCACCTAGACACCTACCGCAGCAAGCGCGCTCTGCTGGACATATTCGATGGCTGGGACCCCAGCCTCACCGCACTCATCGAGGCCGGCGACAGCCCGCCGACCCCACGCAGGATCGAGGCGATGCCCACCGGTACACGCTGGACCCACCAGCCGGGCATCACCCTCATCGGTGACGCCGCGCACCTCATGCCGCCGGTCGGCGAGGGCGCCAACCAAGCCATGCTCGACGCCGCCGAACTCGCCGCCGAACTCGCCGCCAACCCCGCCGACCCGGACTCGGCGATCCGGACGTACGAGGAGGCGATGTTCATCAGAATCCACCCGATCGCCGAAATGTCCGCACGAGTCCAGGCAATGATGCTGTCCCCCACCGCAGCCGACGACATCATCCGCTTCTTCACGCCGCAGCCCACCGAGCCGGCACCCGCAGATTGACAACGCGCGACGCAGCCGGCCTCGCCCTAGTAGACGCTCCTGCCCTGGAAGATCGGATGTCCGCTCATCGGCAGATCCGCGCACTGCCTCGCGGCAGCATCAGCAGTCTTGGCCCTCACGCACCGTAACTTGACTTTCGGCGAGGCCGGCCCGTGGTGGGGCCAGTTATGGCCGTCCCGGTGGAGCCCCTCTCGCCCGTCATGGCCACATGGCGGACGCAGGTACAGGCGCCGACGTCGACCAGGTGGATGCCGCGGGACGGGACAGGTCGTGGCGACGGTCGCGTCGGCTGGCTCGACGCACAGGACGACCGCCGCGACGTCGTGGACGGCGAGGAGCTGCTCGAGGCCGCGCGTCGGCCAGATCGAGGCGCCCCGTTCGCACGGTGGCAGGGAGGCTGGCGGCCTCGGGATTGCGTCCGGCCGCGATGACCTGGCCGGGATACCAGCTATCCAGCGTCGTGGAAACCCGGGCGCCGACCGCGCCGTAGCCACCGACCACGAGAATCCCCGGCCACTGCCGACCGCATTCAATTAGCTAGAGCATGACATTGGCTATTCGCATCGTTCAAGGAGTGCGTCGATCAGCATCTCGGCGGCCCAGTCGGCCCAGGCTCGGCCGGTCCACCGCCGGTGGTGGGTGAGTAGGTGGTAGCTCTCCGGCGCCAGGACGGCGAGGGCCATGTCGGCGGCGCGGAGCGCGTTGAGGCCGGGGCGCAGCGCGCTCTTGGCGGCCAGCGCGCCGGTGAACACGGCCAGGACCGTGTGCCGTTGCGCGATGTTGGTGTGCCACAGTTCGGCGATCTCCGGGTCGGTGGCGGCGGCTGAGCGGACGACCTCCAGGAGCGGGGCGACCCGGGAGTGGATGTCGGCGGCGCTTGCGGCGAGCCGGCGCAGCAGCTCAAGGGGCGGTGCGGCGAGTGCCTCGGCGACCCACGGGCGGTCCAGGGTGGCGACCGGAGCGTCGTCGCCGGCGACCTCGGCGTCGAGCAGTTCCTTGAGGATCGCGCGTTTGGTCTCGAACGTGAAGTACAGCGTCTGCACCGCCACGCCCGCCTGGGTCGCGATGGCCTGCATGCTCGTCGCGGTGTAACCGCGTTCGACGAACAGTTCGCGCGCGGCGGCGAGCATGCGCGCGCGGGTCTGGGCCGCCTTGGCCGCGCGGACCCCCGGCTTGGGTCGTGTCACCAGTGACCTCCCTCACCTTGACTAGAGCATCACTCTAGCGCAACGCTCACTAAAGTGTCGCTCTAGTGAAAGGCGTGGCGGATGGACAACCGAACCACCACCGGTCGCATGGCCGCGCTGGTGCTGATCACGGCGGTGGAGCTGGTGATCTTCCTGGACACCACGGTCGTGAATATCGCGTTGCCGAGCATCGGCGCCGGCCTACGCCTGGACGAGGCCGAGCTCGCTTGGGTCACGAACGCGTACCTGCTCGCGTTCGGCGGGTGCATGCTGGTCGGCGGTCGCGCGGCGACCTGCTCGGCGCACGGCGGGTCTTCGCATTCGGGCTGGCGCTGTTCACGGCCGCGTCGACGCTGGCCGGGTTCGCGGACACCGCGTGGCTCCTCGTGTCCGCCCGCGCGGCGCAGGGCATCGGCGCTGCCGTCACCGTGCCCGCGCAGTTGGCGTTGCTGACCCGGACGTTCACCGAACCGGCCGCCCGCCGCCGGGCGTTCACGGTCTGGGGCGCGATGGGCGCGGCCGGCGCCACGATCGGCACGGCGACCGGCGGTGTGCTCACCGACGCACTGAACTGGCGGTCGATCTTCCTCATCAACTTGCCGGTCGGGATGGTGGCGCTGTCACTGACCAGGAAGTTCCTGCCCACCGACCCACCACGCCGATCGGGTACCACCGGGCGGCTCGACCTGCCGGGCGCCGTCCTCGGCACCATCGGTCTGCTGCTGCTCGGGTACGCGATCGGCGCGTTCGCCGACCAGGCGACGCGAACGTCGGCCACGGTCCTGCTGGCCGGCGCGCTGGCGCTGCTCGCCGGCTTCGCCGCCGTCGAGGCGCGCGCCGCAGAGCCGCTCATGCCGCTGCGGCTGTTCCGGATCCGCCAGGTCACCGGCTCCACGATCGTCAACGCGCTGGTCGGTGCGGCCCACGTTCCGGCGTTTGCGCTCCTCGCCCTCTACCTGCAGAACACCCAGCAATACAGTCCCACGCGGTCGGCCTGGCGGTCCTGCCGGTCGCGGCAGCCGGGCTGGTCGCATCCCGCACCGCCATCCCCACCCTCAACCGACGTTTCGGCGCCCATGTCCTGCTCACCGCCGGGCTCGCGTTGCAAGCCGCCGCGTTGGCCTGGTACGTGACGCTGCCTCCCACCGCGGACTACCTCACCGACATCCTGCCCGCCGCGCTGATCCTCGGTGTCGGCCTGCCCGCTTCCTTCGTTGGCGTCACCGCACCCGCTGTCACCGCCGTGGACCAGGACGACGCCGGGGTCACCGCCGGCATCGTCAACACCGCCCAACGCATCGGGTCCGGTCTTGGCGTGACTGCCGTCCTCGTGCTGGCCTCCACCGTCACCGGCACGGCCGGCTACCTGTCCGGGATACGAACCGGTTTCGCCGCGGCCACCGCGTTCGCACTCCTCGGCTGCCTCCTCACCCTTGCCCTGCTGCGCCCGAGCCCTCTGGGGGCACCGGTCACGCAGCGGGCGGAAAGGTCACCGCGATGAACACCCGCAACCGCTTGGCAACCACCGCGACAGCCACCGCCGGAGCTGTGCTGTTCCTGCTCGGCACGATCCTGCACCCGGCCCGTGACGGCCACGGCGTGGCCACCGTCGGCGACCGCTACGGCATCACCCACGCGATCCAGGCCATCGGCCTGGCCCTGCAGGTGGTCGCATTGGCGGACCTGGCCGCCGGTCGCCGTCGGTTGGCGTGCCACGCCGCGCTGGCCGGCACCCTCGCCTGGCTGATGCTGATCGTCTACGACGGCTCCCACAACCCGGCCACCGCCCGGTACGCGCCCGAACTCGTCCACTCCTCAGCCGACCTCGACACGGGCGGGGCGCTGTTCGTGCTGCCCGGGCTGGTGCTGTTCCCTGTCGGGTACGCCATCCTCGCCGCCGCCCTTGTTCGCGGCGGAGCCCGAGCATGCGGACTGGCACTCGGCATCGGCGCACTCACCTACTGGCTCGGCGGCCTGCTGATCTTCGCCGCCGGCCCGCACCCACCGTTCATCCAGATCTTCGAAGTGGTCGGCGCGGCCTGTACGCTTTCGGCTTCGTCCTGCTCGCTCGCACCAAGCTCACCGCACCGGGCTCCGGGCGGGCGGCGTGACGCCCGCCGCCGTCGTCATCGGCGCCGGCCCGGCCGGGCTGGCGGCCGGAGCCGCCCTGCTGCGGCGCCACATCAACCCGGTCATCCTCGAACAGGGCGCCGCGGTGGGCACCTCCTGGCGGCACCGCCACCAGGAACTGCATCTGAACACCATCCGCTGGCTGTCTCACCTGCCGGGGCTGCGCATCCCCAGACGCGCCGGCCGGTGGGTCAGCCGCGACGACTACATCGACTACCTCGAGCGCTTCACCCGACACGAGCGGCTCCAGGTGCACTACGGTGTCCGTGCCCACCGGATCGACCCTGTCGCCGGCGGTTGGCAGGTCACCACGGACCACGGCCGCTACCGCAGCCAGCACGTCGTTGTCGCCACCGGCCACGACCGCGTCCCCAACATGCCCGACTGGTCCGGACGCGCGACCTTTCAACGGCCGATCCGGCACGTCGCCGACCTGCGCCGCGTCGCCGACCTCGCCGGTGCCCGCGTCCTGCTCGTCGGCGCCGGCAACTCCGGCGTCGAGATCGCCGGCCACCTCGTCGACGCCGGTGTCAAGCACCTGTGGATGTCGGTACGCACGCCACCGACCATCCTGCCCCGACAGCTCTACGGCGTTCCCCTGCACCCACTCACCCTCGCGCTGCGGCCAGTGCCCGAACGCATCCGCGACCGCCTCGCCCGTGCCGTGGCGCACCACGCGTTCGGCGACCTCAGCGCCTACGGACTACCCACCCCCAGGCGAGGCCCGTTCGAGCGCATGCGCACCACCGGCGTCACCGTCGCGATCGACCAGGGCTTCATCGCGCATCTCACCGCCGGCCGAGTGCACGTCGTCGCCGAGGTTGACCATCTCGACGGCCCCGACGTCGTGCTCGACGACGGCACCCGGCTCCAACCCGACCTCGTGCTCGCCGCCACCGGCTACGTCCCCGGCCTCACCGGTCTCGTCGGGCACCTTGGCGTCCTCGACCACAACGGACGGCCCAAGCCCGGCGCCGGCACATACCCGCTCGCAGCGGGACTGTGGTTCATCGGCTACCAAACTGCGATCGAAGGCAACCTCCGCCAGCATCCCATCGAAGCACGGCGGATCGCCCGGGCGATCGGCCTCCGCGCACGGAAACCGATCAACAGTTGATCCGTCATCCGCCAAACACCACCTCGATGAAGAGGAGCTCGTCCGTGGAGAGGTATCCATGACGACACCACCGCCAGCCGGCAGAACCCCACCTCCTCGCACCGGCACCGAAGACCAACGACCGGGCGAGCCGGTTCCCGGCGCGGAGCCGGGCCTTCAGGTCGATGCGGCCTCGCCCACGACCCCACCGCCGATCAGCGTGACCCGATCGGAACGGTCCACAACGAACGACAGGATCCGGCAGACACCGACCATTGGGGCGGCGTGGAGAGCACCATCTTGATCGAGCCGCGATTCGGCGACCACTGTCTCACCGGACTCGCCGAGTTCTCCCACGTCGAGGTGGTCTTCACCTTCGACCGCCTCCCCGAACGCGACAACTACCATCAGCCACTACGACCACAGGGCCGAGCCGACCTCCCCGAGGTCGGCGTATTCGCCGACCGAGGACCACGCCGACCCAACCGCATCGGCTGCACCATCTGCGAGATCGTCTCCGCCCACGGGAGGAAACTTCGGGTACGCGGCCTGGACGCGATCACCGGCACCCCCGTCCTCGACATCAAACCCGTCATGCACCAGTTCCTGCCGAACCACATCCGACAGCCGGAGTGGGTCAACCGGCTGATGACCGAATATTTCGACTAGCCGACGGACCCACTCGACCGCCCACTCCGCCAGGAGACGTGTGGGAGTGTCAAGACTGCGGAGCGCACGCCGAGGACCCGCGTCCCTGACAGGATGTCAGGAGCTCCTCCCAGCGCTGCGGTAGCGCTCGACCTCCGACCACACAGAGGACATACCGGCGAGACAGCGGTCGAACACCTGGGCGTGTTCCCGGTAGGCGGCGCGGTCCGGCCCCGGGTGCACGCAAAGGTCGTCCTCGTCGTTGACGGTCCACGGCGGCACGTCGTGGCCGAGGGCGCCGGGCAGCAGGGAGGCGACGCCCCGGGCACCGAGTTCGCTGGTGAGCTGCCGCCGGACCGGGCGGCCGAGCACGTCGGCGAAGATCTGCGCCCACACCGTCGACCGCGCGCCGCCACCGGCCAGCCGCCAGGGCCGGTCACCGACGTCCGCGCCGCTGGCCAGCACCCGGTCGAGCTGCACCCGGTGGTACTGCGCGACGCCTTCGATGACCGCCCGGGTGAGGTGGCCCCGGCGGTGGTTGCTGGAGATGCCGAGGAAGGTGCCGGACGCCGACGGATGCTCGGGCGAGCCGTTGACGAAGGGCAGGAACAGCAGGCCGTCGGCGCCCGGCGGCACCGCGGCGGCCTCCTGCAGCAGTTCCGCCGCGGCGACGCCGCCGGTCTGCTGGTGGGGCACCCCGGCGCAGGCGAGCCAGTCGAGGTTGGCCGCTGACGTGGGGGCCACCTCCATGGCCAGCATCGTGGCCGGATCGGGCATGAACGCGCTGAGCGTGACCTCCGGGGCGGGGGTGCGCGCGGGCACCACCACCCCGTTGATCGCCCAGGTGCCGACGATGATCGTCCCGTCTCCGAGTTCCCGTCCCCCGGCGCCGAGTGTGGCGGCCACGCAGTCCATGCACCCGGCGATGACCGGCAGGCCCTCGGGCAGCCCCGTGCGGGCCGAGGTCGCCGCGCTCAGACCGGCGACCACCTCGTCGGACCTGCGCAGCGGTGGGAACCGGTCCAGGTCGGCGGCGGGCAGGCCGACCAACTGGAGCGCCGTGGGCGTGTACGCGCGGGTGTCGAGCCCGACCATGCCGAACGCGCTGGCATCGCTGTAGTCCGCGCTGGCCACGCCAGTGAGCTGTGCGGTGACCCAGTCTTTGCAGGACAGTACCCACCGGGTGGCGGCGTAGGTTGCCGGTTCGGCGTCCCGCAGCCAGCGCAGCAGGACGGCGGGCTGGGCGGCCCACGGGATCGAGCCGGTCTCCCGGGCCAGCCGGCGGGCTCCCTCCGGCGGGATCGCCTGGACGATGTGCTGCGCCCGGCTGTCCGACGAGGCGATGGCCGGCCCGATCGGGCGCAGGGCCGCGTCGACCGGGTAGATGCCGTTGCCGTGTGCGGCCACGCCGATGCCCGCCGGGGCGTACCCCTCGGCGGCCAGCTTGCCGCCGACCTGCGCCAGCAGCGACAGCACCGTGTCGGCGAGGGCGGTCATGTCGACGTCGTGGCGGTGGGCGGTGACGCTGGTCCGCGGAGTGCGGGCGTGCACCACGGCCAGTTCGTTGCCGACGACGTCGAAGGCGGCCACCTTGGTGGCGGTCAGGCCGACGTCGACCCCGAGGTAGCAGGTGTGCGGAATCGTCACGACGTCCTCCTGTCGCTCGTTCCGGTCGCCGGGGCGAGGTTCAGCCCGCGCGGGCGGAAGCGCCGCAGCTCCGCCCGGTAGGCGGCCACCTCGGCGTCGGCCCGTTCGGTGTCCCAGCCGAGATGCCGTACGGCGACGTCCGCGCAGGTCACGGCCGTCGACACCGCCATGTCCGGGCCGAGGCCGACCAGCGTACGGCGCAGCAGCACGTCGGCCAAGGTCACGGCCCGCTCCTCGCGGAAGGCCATGACCACCTCGGCGGCGACCGCCCCGGTCCGCTCGTCGACGACTTCGGCCAGCGCCGCTTCGGCTACGGCGAGTTCGAGCACCCGGCGGGCGCGGACGCCGTAGATGTCCAGCAGCCGGGCGGACTGCGCCGGGGTGAACGGAGTGGCCGAGCGCGCGAAGTCCGCGCGGAAGGCGTACCAGTCCGGGGTGTCGGCGCCGGGCAGCGGCCGGGTACGGGTGGTGCACCGTTGCCGCGGCCGGCCGAGCACCTTCAGTGCCTCGTCGGTGGCGTCCTCGGCGAGGGCGCGGTGGGTGGTCAGCTTGCCGCCGATGATCGTGAGCAGCCCCGCGTACGCGGGCGCGTGATTGAGCACCGTGTGCCCACGACTGATCTTGGCGTTGTCCGACACGCCGGCCGTGTAGGGCAGCGGGCGGACTCCGGCGACGCTGTAGAGCACGTCGTCCGGGGTGAGGCCGGCCTGGGGGAACAACCGGTTGGCCTCGGTGAGCAGGTAGTCGATCTCGGCGTCGCTGGCGACGACCTCGTCCAGGTCCCCTTCGTAGGTAAGGTCGGTGCTGCCGAGGACGTAGCGGCCCTCCCACGGGAAGATGAAGATCGGTCGCCGGTCGGCGGCGGCCTCGAAGAAGATGCAGGTGTCCGGGGCACCCGGGAACGGGTCGACGATGACGTGGCTGCCCTTGGTGCCGCCGTTGAGGCGCCGGCTTTCGACCTGGTTGTCGAGGATCCGGTCGATCCACGGCCCGGCCGCGTTGATCGTGACGCGGGCCCGGATCTCCCCCTCGCGCCCCGACTGGTTGTCCCGGGTCCTGACCCCGTGCACCCGCCCGTCGGTTACGAGAAGACCGGTCACCGTGGTGTAGGTCAGCACCCGCGCGCCCAGCTGCTCGGCGTCGATCAGCAGCTCGACGCAGAGGCGCTCGGCCCACGGCACCTGGGCGTCGTTGAAGAGCACCCCGCCACGCAGCCCCTTGCGAGAGAGGTGGGGCCAGCGTCGGCCGATCGCCTGGGCGGACAGGCCCCGGCTGCGTCCGCGCCCGCGGCCCGCGGCCAGGACGTCGAACGCGGCAAGGCCGAGGCGGATCAGGGGTCCCGGCCGGCTGTCGCCGGCGTAGAACGGGATCAGCATGGGGTAGTCGTGCACCAGGTGCGGTGCGGTGCGGAACAGCAGGTGCCGTTCCCGGATCGACTCGTGCACCAGGGCGAAGTCGTAGCGCTCGAGGTATTTCAGGCCGCCGTGGATGAGTCGGCTGGAGGTGGCGGTGGTGCCGGCGCCGACGTCACCGCGGTCGACCACGACGACGCTGAGGCCCCGGCTGGCGGCGTCTCGGGCGATGGCGAGGCCGTTGATGCCGGCGCCGATGATCACGAGGTCGACGATGTCATCGGCGCCGGACTGTGGGTGTGACATGAGGAGCTCCCAAAGATGAGGGGTGCGGGCCGGTGGGAGACCCGCACCCCTGGCGATGATCAGGACGCGGAAGAGGCCGACCGCTCCCGGAAGAGCTCGTAGGCGTCCTCGGGCTTGGCGTCGTCGTGCACCACGGCGCGGACCGCGGCCAGCATCGCGGCCGGGTACTCGCTCTGGAAGATGTTGCGGCCCATGTCGACGCCCGCCGCGCCCTCCTGCATCGCCCGGTACGCCATGGTCAGCGCGTCGAGCTCGGGCAGCTTCTTGCCGCCGGCGACGATGATCGGCACCGGGCAGCTGGCGGTCACGGTCTCGAAGCCCTCGTTGACGTAGTACGTCTTGACGATGTGGGCGCCCATCTCCGCGCTGATCCGGGTGGCGAGCCGGAAGTAGCGCGCGTCGCGGACCATGTCCTTGCCGACGGCGGTCACGCCGAGCACGGCGATGCCGTGCCGCTGCCCGGCGTCCACCAGGGTCGCCAGGTTCGCCACCGACCGGGACTCGTGCTCGCCGCCGATGAACACCTGGATCGCCAGCGCCGCGGCGTTGAGCCGGACCGCGTCCTCGATGTCCAGGGCGATGTGCTCGTCCGAGAGGTCCCGCAGCACGCTGGGCCCGCCGCTGGCCCGCAGCACGATACCGGCGCTGCTGTGCGACGGGATGCTGGTGCGCAGGGCGCCGCGGGTCATCATGATCGCGTCGGCGTCCGGCACGAGCGGGGCGATGTTGGTGTCGATCCGCTCCAGGCCGGCCATCGGCCCAAGGAAGTAGCCATGGTCGAAGGCCAGCATCACCGTACGGCCGTTGTCGGGTCGGAAGATCCGGGCCAGCCGGTTCTGCAGGCCCCAGTCCTGGGCGTGGGCTCCCTTGACGTGGAAGCCCGTGGCCGTCGGGGCGGTCCCGTCGAAGTTGCGGGCGTCGAGCAGACCGTCGGTGTCAGCCATTGGTGTTCTCTCCTGTGCTAGTTGCAGCGGTGGTCGCGGCTGCGGGTCGCAGCCGTCGACGGGTTCGGGTGGTCGCGCCGGCGTTGCGGAGTGCTCCGCCACCGGCGAGGAAGAGGACGAACAGCACCAGGCCGCCCTTGAGCAGGTTCTGCGCGGCCGTGCTCCAGCCCACGAGGTTGACGAGACCGTCGAGCAGGATGAAGAAGAGCGCGCTGCCCCAGATGCCGACCGGCACGGCCCGGCCGCCCGAGATGAGCGTGCCGCCGATGACGACGACGGCGACCGAGTCAAGCAGGTAGCGGGTGCCCAGGTCGGGCGACGGCGCGATGTAGGCGGCGAGCAGCGCGCCCGCCAGTCCGGCGAGGGCGCCGCTGGCCAGGTAGGTGGTGGCGATGATCCGGGTGACGGGGATGCCGGCGCGTTCCGCAGCCGGCCGGCTCTGCCCGACCGCGAGCAGCGAGCGACCGTAGGTCGTGCGGCGGAGCAGGGCCACGACCAGCGCGGTCAGCGCGGCCACCGCGACGGCGAGCACGGGTACGCCGGCCGGGCGCAGGTTGAGCAGCTGGCGCAGCCCGTCGTCGGGCACTGCGGTGAAGCCGTCGGCCAGCGACAGCGTCAGCGACGAGGCGATCAGCCCGGCGGCCAGGGTGGCGATGATCGGCGGGACGGACAGCCCGAGGATCGCCACCACGCTGATCACCGCGACGGCCAGCCCGGTCCCGATGCCGGCCAGGATGCCGACCGGCACCGAACCGGTCGACGTGGTCACCTGGACCGCGACGAAGCCGGCGAGGGAGATGATCGGCGCCACCGACACGTCGATGTTGCCCGGGCCCGCGGTGATCACCAGCATCTGGCCCAGGCCGACGATGATCAGGTACGGGGCCAGGGACAGCGCGAGCGAGACGGTCTGCCCGCTGCCCTGACTGGAGATGGCAAGGATGGTGACCCAGACCAGCGCGGCGGCGACGAAGCCCCAGATCCAGGGGCGGGCGAGCGTACGGAGGGTCATCGGAGCACCTTTCCGACCACGGCGCGGCCGGCGAGCACGGCCAGCACGATCACGCCCTGTACGGCCGACTGCATGTTCGACGGCACGTCGAGCAGGCTGAGGACGACACTGACAAGGCCGAGGGTGATGCCGCCGATGGCGACGCCCCACGGCACGGCGGTGCCGCCGGCGAAGGATCCGCCGCCGAGGATCACCGCGGCGACCGTGATCAGGGTGTAGCTGGTGGCGGACGAGACGTCGCCGCCGCCGGTCTGCGACGCGAGGGCGAGCCCGGAGAGCACGCCGAGCGCCCCGGCCACGACGTACGCGATGATCCGCGCCGTCAGCGGTGGCAGGCCGGCCCGTTGCAGCGCGACCGGGTTGCTACCCAGCGCGCGGACCCGCACCCCGACGGAGCTGCGGGCGGACAGCAGCCAGACCACCGCGGCGACGACGAGGATCGGCAGCAGCGGGGCGGGGAAGCCGACCGGCTGCCAGGAGCCGAAGGCCGCCAACCACCCCGGGGTGCTGCCGCCCGGCGTGGGCAGGACGAACATCCCCAGTCCCAGCCAGACGAACGAGGCGCCGAGGGTGGCGATCAGCGACGGCACCCGGCGCAGGTGGATCAGCGCGCCGAGCACCGCGTAGGCCGCCACGAGACCGAGCAGCATCAGCGCGCCGGTGCCGGGAGAGGAGACCAGCTTCGTGGCGGTGATGACGGTGACCAGGCCGACGAAGTTGCCGATGCCGAGGTCAATGTCGCCCACGGACATGAGCACCATCTGGGCCTGGGCCGCGATGACCAGGGGCACGGTGGCCGAGAGGACCAGTGTGAGACCGGGGACGGTCAGCACGTCGGACTGCAGCGACGCGCAGACCGCGATCATGGCCACCATGGCGACCGCGCTGACCATGGCGGGTCCGGTGCGGCGCAGCAGGGCCCGCGACGGCATCGCCGTCGCGACGAGATTCGTCATTGCTGTGCTCCCATGGGCTCGGATTCGGCGAAGGAGACGGCGATGATCCGTTCCTCGGAGATTTCCGCGCCGGTCAGCTCGGCGACGACCCGGCCGGCGCGCAGCACGTAGACCCGGTCGCAGTGCACCATTTCGGTGTTCTCGCTCGAGTACCAGACCACGCTGCGGCCGCCCGCCGCCTCCTGCCGAATGAGCGTGTAGAGGTCGGTCTTCGTGTGCACGTCGACCCCGCGGAACGGGTCGTCGAGCAGGACCAGGTCCGCCGTGGAGGCGAACGCCCGGGCCACGATGACCTTCTGCTGATTGCCGCCGCTGAGCTCGGTCATGCTCGCGTCGGCGCCACCGCGGATGGCCAACCGGTCCACCCAGTCGCGGACCGCGGCGTCCTCCGCGCCGGTGCGGCGTACGCCGTACCGGGCCAGGCCGCGCATGGCGGTGACGATGAGGTTCTCCGCCACGGACCACAGCGGCAGGACGCCGGAGCGCTGCCGATCACCGGGCACGTAGGCGCGGGTGCCCTCGACTGTGGTGTCCCGCCGGACGGGGCGCCACAGCCGTTCGAGCACCTGCTGCTGGCCCTGACCGGCGAGGCCGGCCAGCCCGACGACCTCGCCCCGACCGACCGTGATCGACACGTCGTGCAGGCCGTGGCCGGTGGCGCCGCGTAGTTCGGCGACGGCCGGCCGGTCGCCGGCCACGCGGGCGGGGGGCGGGCGCGGCGGCGGGCTCGGCCACCTCCGCGCCCATCAGGGTGAGCACGTCCTGTTCGCTGAGGCCGGCCGCGGGCCGCTCCGCGACGACCGCGCCGTCGCGCATCACCGCGACCCGGTCGGCCACGGAGAGCACCTCACGGATCCGGTGCGAGATGAGCAGGACGGCCGTGCCCTGGGCGGTGAGCCGCCGGACGTACCCGTAGAGCGACCGCGCGGCGTCCGGGCCGAGCGACTCGGTCGGCTCGTCCAGGATCAGCAGCTCAAGCCGATCGACGAGGCTCGCCCGGGCGATCTCCACCATCTGCCGCTGGGCCAGCGACAGGTCCTCGACCCGATCCCGCGGCGACACCCCGTGGCCCAGGAACATCTCGTCCAGCCGGCGGGCGACCGCCGCGCTGGCCGCCCGCCGCCAGCGCAGGCGGGGCAGGCAGTGCCGGGAGGAGACCCAGATGTTCTCCGCGACGGTGAGGTCGGGGCAGAGCGACGTTTCCTGGTAGGCCATCCGGACTGCACGGAACGGCTCGGAGCCCGGCGCGACGTCGCGCGGCGCCTCCCGCCCACCCACGGTGACCGTGCCCTCGTCGCACGCTTCGAGGCCGGCGAGGACGCGCATCAGCGTGCTCTTGCCTGCGCCGTTGTGACCGACGAGGCCGAGCACCTCACCGGCGCGGACGTCGAGGTCCACCCCGGTGAGGGCTCGGGTGCGCCCGTACGTCCTGGTCACCCGCCGCGCGGTGACGACCGGTGGCACCGCGGACGGCTTCCGGTCGCCCTGCGGCGGGGCCGCGTGCGACCCCACCGGCAGGTTGTCGACGTGCATCATGCGCTCCTCTGTTGCTGTTTGGTCAGCCGGCGGCCGTCGGGATCGGCGGCTGCACCGGGGCGCCGCCGCTCTTCACGGCCTCGACCTGCTTGCGGAAGAGCTCCTGGGTCCACGGCCAGGCGGCGTACTCGTCGGGCTTCAGGACGCCGGCCCACGCGGCGACGTCCTTCTGCTCCACCAGCACGATCGGGAAGGTGATCTCCTTCGGGATGTCCTTGCCGTCGAGCAGGTCGATTGCCTCCCACAGGGCGGCGACCGACTGGCCCGGGTCGGACATGACCGCGACCGAGCCGTTGTCGAGCTTGCTGTCCTGCCAGTACTTCAGCGCGCGGCCGTTGGTCTCGAAGGTGACCGCCGGGACCGGCTTGCCCGCGCTGGTGAAGGCCTGGGCGACGCCGTAACCGTCCCCACAGCCGATGACCCCGTCGACCTTCGGCACGCTCGACAGCACACCGAGCACGGCCTTCTGCGCCTTGGCGCCGTCGCACATGCCGTTGACGGTCGCGGCGACCTTGATGTCCGGGTTCTTGGCCAGGATGTCCTGCGTGGTCTGGTACATCTCCGCCTCGGGCTGGGAGCCGACCACGCCCCGGCTGACGATCACCGTGCCCTTGCCGCCGATGCCCTTCACCAGCGGCTCGGCCGCGGCCGTCGCCCAGTCCTTGAAGCTGTTGAGCAGCACGTGGGCGCAGGGGGCGTCGATCGCCGAGTCGAAGACCACGACCTTGATGCCGGCGTCGCAGGCCTGCTGGATGACCGGCTTGAGCGCGGTCGGCGAGGCCGGGTCGATCAGCAGGGCGTCCGGCTTCTGCAGCAGCAGGCTCTTGATCTGGGCGACCTGCTCGGTGGCCGAGTTCTCGCCGGGGGCGTTGACGACCTTGAACTTGCCGATCAGCCCGTCGCTCTGTGCCTTGGTGGCGGCGGCCTCGAACTTGGCGATCATGGTCTGCCGCCAGCCGTTGCCGATGAAGCCGTTGCTCAGCGCGATGAACGGCTTGTCGCCGTCCTTGGCGTTGCCGCCGCTCGCGCCGGAGCCGCAGGCGGTCGCGGTGACCGCGACGGTCGCGACGAGCGCGGCCATGACGGCGGTGCGCCGCCGTCGGGACGAGGGATGGGTACGCATGGTGGGGGCCTCCAGAGAGAGCGAAAACCCGCCGGGGCGGGAGTGGACGTGCTCCGTCAGCTGACCGCAGCTGAGGGGCTGCGATGAGGTCCAGTCATTACAGACCTGTAGTGACAGGTTCGCTAGAGGTCGATGACAAACGTGTTTCAAGTCACAGTGATTCGGGTTACGTTCCCGTACCAATTCAATGCTTACTCCGGCAATCGACCCCCGCCTCCTGTCATGACAGGACCGCGCGGTCATGGCATGCTGTATCCGATCGATGGGGAAGGAAGTCCATGACGATGACGTACCGGCGGCTCATCCGCGATGGGAGCGAGCCGCTGTGGATGCAGCTGATGCGAGAGCTGCGCGGCCAGATCGAGGCCGGTGAGATAGCCCCGGACCGGCCGTTGCCGTCGGAGGCGGAGTTGACCGACCTCTATGGCGTCTCCCGCACCGTCGTTCGCGAGGCGCTGCGTGAGCTCGTCCAGCAACGAATGATCTACAAGGTCAAGGGGCGGGGCGCCTTCGTCGCTCCCCGCAAGACCGAGCTGCGCTTCGTCGGCTCCGTGTCCGGCTCCGCCGATGACCTGCGAGAGTCGGGACGCCGGGTCACCACCCACACGATCAGCCAGAGCTTCAGTCCGGCGGACCAGCGCGAGGCGGACCTGCTACAGATTCCGGTCGGCGAGTCGGTCGTGCGGATGCGCCGGCTACGGCGTGTCGACGGCCAGCCCTGGCTGCTCGTCGACACCGCGCTGCCGGCCCGGCTGGTGCCCGGCCTGGACCGCGCCGTCCTGGAGAACCAGTCCCTCTACGACGTGCTGCGCCGCCGGTACGGGCTCGAACCCGTCGGGGCCGACCGCTGGGTCGAAGCCGTCTTCCCCGAACCCGAGGACGCTGCCCTGCTCGAGGTCACCACCTCGACGCCCCTGCTCGGCATCGAGTCCGTGGCCTGGCTACCGGACGGCACCCGGTTCGAGGCCTACTACGCATTGCACCGCAGCGACCAGACCCGCTTCTTCGTCGGTATCCGCTGAACCTCAGCAGCACCAAGCGGTGTGCCTCCTCCTACGCCCCGGATGGGCAGCACCCGAGCCTGGACTTGGTTCCACAACGACCTACGGAGAGGGGGCATCGCCGCGGCCATCTCGAGCGAGGCCGAGCAGGGAGCCCGACGGCGGGCCAAGGGATTCAAGGGGGCTTGCCGGAAACGGGAGGTGGCGTCACCTGCGCTCCCGTCACACCGAGCTTTCCGGCATCCTCGCCGGGCGACTGCGCGGACAGGCGACATCCCCGTCGATCTCGTCGAGGCGATCGAGCGACTGTCGGCTGAGGCGAAACAACCCGGACTGCGTCCCTTCTTCGCCCTGTACTTCGAGTTGGCAGCTCTCACCATCCGTGATCCCGACCGCTACCAGAGCGTCTTCGTCGACATCGAGCAGGACTGGCTCGGCCTGATCGCTCCCCGTTTCACCGCGGCGAAAGAGCATCAGGAAGGCATCCAGCCGGCTGCCGGCGTCATCGTGAGCGATGCCGATCACGCATTACCGTATGACCGACCCTCACATACGACGACTGCTGAGGCAGCGAGGACCTCGGTCGCGGCGGACGGGGAAACGCCGACCCGCAGCACCTGGCTGATCGCCGTTGTCGTTCGCCTCATGCCGCAGCAGGAGCGCGAGAGCGGGATCATGACCTGTCGCGGCCCAATGCCTGTTCGTGTCTGGCGTTCGCCTGGTTCAGCGGGACGGGCCGCAGACACGGCGGCTCATCATTTAGGGTTATCGCCCAAGGCGATGGCCGGCGGGAGGCGTCAGCAGCTCTGACGGCCGGGAAGCAGACCCTTGTCGTACGCCCCCGCTGCCTTGAGGCCGCGGAGGCCAGTAGCGGCGGACGGTGCGTTCGGACCGACCAATCCGCGCGGCGACTTGCGAGGGATGCAGCTCCGGGTCACGGCTGTGCCAGTACGCCACCGCCGCGGCGGTGTTCGTCGGCACCGCATCCTCGTTGGACGCGTGCTGCTCGCCGCTGGATCTCACGAGCGGTTCGCGGGGTGGCGCCTGTGCGGCGCGGCGCCGCTCGCCGACTTCGGCGCTGGTGTTTTCGTCGTTACCGGCCGGTGCTGCCCCCTTGTCGTCAACCGCCTGTAGGTCGTGGCGGTACGGCTCCTGAGGGGGCTGTGTCGTGGCCGACGGCAGGTGGGGGATGCGCGGCTTGAGGGCGGCAGCGGCGACGGGCGCAACGGGTTGTGTTCTCTCGGCCGGCTCCGGACAAGCGGGGGCCGAGCGGCGGGGAGCGACCCTGCTCGTAGCCTCAGATCCAGCTCCGGCTGTCAACGGGACGTGCAGCGTCGCGTCGCCGAGTCGCGACTGTTCGGCTGCCGCCGGCCCGGGGGCAGCCGCAGAACGCGGTGGAGTGGCGGCGCGAAGGCGGCCGGTGATCTCGACGAGGCTGACGCTGGCGACCACGACGAGCCCGTCGACGGACAGCGGCAGCAGGTAGGCGGCGGCGGCTTCGGTTTCGCCGTAGCGAGCGGCGACGCCGGCCATGTGCGAGTAGCTCACCCAGGCCGCGATGGCGGCGATCGGTGCGGCGGCGACCAGCCGCAGCACGCCAGCACCCGTTGGTGCGTGGGTACGCGGGAGATCAGCTCGACGGTGAGCATCAGCGCCAGCGGCGGCCAGGCCGCAATGACCTGGCTGATTGGGTTTGGTCGGGCGTGCAGCACGTTCGCGGCGATCGATGCGGCGACGCCGAGAGCGAGCACCGCGCGCACCGCCCACCGCAACCGCCGCAGGTGACGCCGGTCCCCCTCGGTCACCTCGACGGTGGTGGCAGGTGCAGTTGCGCTGTTCATGCCGAGGTCTCGTTGTCGGCGCGGGGCGTGGGCGGCGGGCCTGGCCGCGGGGTGCGTTGGATCTGGGCGACGAGTCGGTCGGCCAGGGCGAGGGTGTCGTCGTCGGGTTCGGCGTCGATGTCGGCGAGGGCGTGGGTCAGCTGGCGGCGCAGGGCGCGGATGGCGTCGAGGTGCCCCAGCGCGGCGTGGGCGCGCATCGCCGATTGGTAGAGGGCCTCGTGGCGTGGGTGGTGGGCGATGGCCGCGTCGAGCACCGCGATCTGTTGGGCGGGTTCGCCGGCGAGGGCGTCGGCGAGGGCGAGGTGGGCATCGAGGGCATCCTGGCGGATCGCTTCGCGGTAGGACTCGACCCACTCGTAGTCGCAGCCCTGGGCGAGGGGTCCGGTGTAGGCGTCGACGGCGCGGCGCAGCGCGGCGGTGCGGGTCTGCGCGTCGGTGGCCTGGCCGGCCTCGCGGATCGCCGCCCGCATCCGCCACAGGTCCACATCCAGCGCGTCGCGGTGCAGCAGGTAGCGGTGGTCGGGGTGGGTGACGTAGCTGCCGGGGCCGCCGGTGTCGCGTAGGACGGCGCGCAGGCCGGAGACGTAGGTGTAGAGCCGGCTGGCGGCCTTGCTGGTCGGGGCGTCGGGTAGCAGGTCGTCGAGGATCGCCTCCGTCGAGGCTGCTCCGTCGTGCACGGCGAGGTAGACGAGCAGTTCCAGGGACTTGGCGCGTGGGGTGCGCTGCGGGTCGCCGTCAACGACGCGGGGTGTGCCCAACACTTGCACCCGCACCGGGCGCGCACGGGTTCGGGTTCGTGCGGGTCGTGTGCTGGCTGCTGCGCCGCCTCGGCTTCATCGCTGGTGGTGTCTGATGCCGCTGGCGCGAGGTGCTGCGCGATCTGCGGGCTGGACGCGAGATGGGTGGGTGTGCTGTGGACGTGGTGTGCTGCTGCTGCCGTGCCGTCGAACGCGTCGCCGGCGCTACTGTCGGCCTCAGCCGTCACGGCCGGCGCTCCCCGCTCGGTGGTGGCAGGCGGGGTGCAGCCGGATGTCTCAGCTTGTGGCCGGGGCGTGGGTTGGGTGGGTCCGAGGGCCTGTGGCTGGCCGGTGTGGGACTCGGCGAGTGTGGTGAGCAGGTCGCTGGTCTCGGTAGGGCTCAGGACGGTGAGGCGGCCGACGTCTGTGAGGTGGTTGCCCTGGTGGGCGCCTTCGCCGCCGTCGGAGGTGGTGGCACCGTCGGCCGCGACGGTGACGGTGCTGCCGTCGGGCCAGTCGCCGAGCAGCACGCCATGGATGTCCAGCCGTTGGCCTTGAGCGAGCAGGGCAGCTATGCGGGCGCGGTCGTGGCGGTTGGTGGCCTCGGCGATCAGCATGACCGGCGGGAGGGGCTGTTCGTAGGGGTCGGCGCGGCGCAGGTCGGCGACGGTGTCGACCTCGTGCTGACAGGTCAGACGGGCGCGATGCATCGTCTGCGCTTCGCAGATGTTCAGGGCCTCGTCGACGTCGGTGGTGACGGTGAGCCGGGGTGTGCGGGGCAGGGTGAGGGCTCCGGTGCCGAGCAGTCTCGCCACGGTCATCTTTGGGATGACCACTTCGGTACGCGCCTCGGGGATGGTCGGCGCCGCCGGTCGCGAGGGCGGCGGTGAGCAGTCCGCAGGCGGCGGCGTCCGCGCCGGGCCCCGTCAGCCCGAGCCCGGCCGGGGGCCACAGCGCCGACAGCGGGTGGTCCAACGCCGGCACCACCGGCAGTGGGCCCCCGCTCTCGCCATTGACGTCCGCATGAGGGTGGTGGCCGCTGGTGGGGCCCTGGGCGTCGCCCTTGATGTTCAGACTGCCGCTGCTGGCGTCCGCGACTTCGTCGTCGATGTCGTGGTCGGCACGCGGATCGGTCGACGCGCGCGGGTCAGGTTGGCCGAGGCAGGCGCGGCGCAGGCCACGACGGATCTGCGCGACCACGCGGGGCATGGGCGCCAGGTCCGGGTCGTCCAAGCGGCGCGCCGCCGAGGGTGTGCGGGGGGACGTAGCGGTGCCGCCGGTGTGCCCACACCAGGGTGACCGCTGCGGCGATCGCGAGGGCGAGGCCGAGGTCGACCCAACTGCCGCTGGGCAGGCTGATCCCGGGTCGCGCGGTGTCCGAGCGGCCGTCGGGCGCACCGCCCGTAGGTTCGTCGACGCAGGCCGGCGTGGGAATGCTCGATGGCTTCGTGGCCGCCGCGGTGGGCGCGCCGGCGGTGGCAGCCGGTGTGGCGGAGGATTCGATCGTGGGTGTGGGCGGCGGGGCTGCGGTCTCGGGCTGCGGTGATGGGGTGCGCTGTGGTAGTCCGGTGGCGTCGCTGGGCAGGGTGAGCGTCCAACCTGGGCGAATAAGGTTCGGGTCGCGCAGCGTGCCGCCGGGGTGGGGGAAGTGGGTGCCGCGGTTGAGGTGGTACAGGTCGGGCCAGCGGTGCTCGTCGCCAAGGTGCCGCGCGGCGATCGAGGAGAGGGTGTCACCGCGCCGCACGGTGTAGGTCAGACGTGTCGGCCGGGCGTCGCGCGACGCGCCGACGGCTGCTGCCGGGCGTGATCGGCGTTTTCGGTGCTTGCGCCGCGCCCGGCCGGTTGCCCGTCGGTGTCGGCGGTGTCCGTGGCGGCAGCGGCGGCGGGG
>NZ_JAEVHN010000017.1:0-29798 GCF_016803375.1 Micromonospora sp. 4G55 | reverse complement strand
CGCCAGCGGGCGGTGCCTGAGCGTGCGCGGCGGCGGGACGGAGAACGGGGCCGGCCTGGTGCTGGAGAACTGCGGCTGGCGCCCGAACCAGACCTGGCACCTTCAGCGCCGTGCGGATGACAAGTGGGAGCTGCGGGCCGGGCACAGCGACAAGTGCCTCGACGCGGCCAACCCCGCCCTGACGGCCCCGCCGCCCGGCGCCTTCGTGCAGCAGTGGGAGTGCGTCGGCGGCCAGAACCAGGCATGGAACTTCACCGGCTGACTCCCGGGGCGGCCCACCCGGTCAGCCGTGACGCTCCGGGTGGGCATCAGCGCAGGCTGCGTGCCGAAGCCGCGACGACCGCCGGCAGGCACTGGCTGCTGTCCCGGGTCGACCAGAGCGGTGGGCCACTGCTGCGGCTGACGGTGGGCGTACTGGAAGCCTTCGGCATCCGGGACGGCACAAAGACACTCGCCGAAGACAAGTACCTGCTGCGCTGCCCGGACATCCGTACCGCGCAGTGGTTGCTGCGGCAGCCGCCGGTCATGGCCGGTGCGCGGATGCTCAACGGGTGGGTGGCCACCGGATCCGTCGGCGTCCGAGGTTCGGCTGCGCTTCGTACGCCGTGCTTGAACTCGACCGGGTGCTGGACGCGTCGCCGGGGGAGTTGGACGGGCATCGCCTCGGGCTGAGGGCTGCCCGGCAGAACCGGCTGGAACTCATCTCCCGGTGCACCGAGCGCCTGCTGGCCCGGATGGACGCGGCTGCGGGCAGAGCCAACGCCAAGGTGCTGCTGAATCCGATGGACTCCCCGGCTGTGGTGAAGTCGAGCATCCAGTTGGCCCGGCGGCTCAACATCACGCTGGTCGACCGGCACGCCCTGGAGATGTGGGCATGGACGGGGAAGCCCACGACGGGGATCGTCGTGGGCTGATCCCGGGTTGACCTGGGGGCGTTGTCATACAAGGCTTGGTCCTGCCTCAGCCTTCCGTGACATGGAGGACCACCCGTGGGTTTTCAGACAGCGATCACCATCGTCGACGCAGTCAAGAAGATCCAGCGACGGGAACTGGTGCTGCCGGCGATCCAGCGTGCCTTCGTGTGGAACGACGACCAGATCACCCGGCTCTTCGACAGCATCCTGCGGGGCTATCCGATCGGATCCTTCCTTTCGTGGCATGTCCGGTCCGAGACCTCGGCACAGTTCAAGTTCTACGAGTTCATGCGGGAGTACCACGAGAAGGACAACCGCTACAGCAAGGAGTTGGACGTCCCCAAGGGACAGGCCGTCGTCGCGGTGCTCGATGGCCAGCAGCGGCTGACCTCGCTCAACTTGGCGCTGCGCGGCTACTACGCCAGCAGGGTCCGCTATGGAAAGAAAAACCAGGCCAAGTCGTACCCGGCTCGACGGCTGCACCTGAACGTACTCCGAGAAGCTGCCGAGAACGAGCGGGGCGTGAAGCACGACTTCCGGATGTTAGCCGAGCCCGTCACCCAGCCAACTGACGGCTCCGCTTACTGGTTCCCGGTCTACCAACTCTTCGATGCGAGCGACCTTGGGGAGTTGATGGGCATGCTCGCCTCGCACGGTCTGGGCAACAACGGCTACGCTTCGAAACTCGTCGGTACCCTCTTCAGCGCAATCCACAGCAAGCCCATGCTGCACTTTTACGAGGAATCCGATCAGGACATCGACAAGGTGCTCGATATATTCATCCGCGTCAACTCAGCCGGTACGGTGCTTTCGCAGAGTGACCTGTTGCTCAGCATTGCGACCGCCCAGTGGAACAAGCGGGATGCCCGTAAGGAGATCCAGTCCCTCGTCGACACGCTGAACGGCCCTGAACAGCGCTTCTGGTTCAGCAAGGACGTGGTCCTCAAGAGCGGACTCATGCTTACCGGCGTGACCGATGTCGGCTTCAAGGTCCGCAACTTCAACCGCGGCAACATGCTGCGCCTGGAGGAGCGTTGGGACGAGGTGAGCGATGCGTTGACCGTGGCCGCTGGCCTTCTGGGAGACTTCGGGCTCTCGGCCGCGAACCTCACCGCCAACAGCGTTCTCATCCCTATTGCCTACTACATCCACCGACGGGGGCTCGACGAGCATTACCGTGACCGACCGGCAGAACGGGACGACCGGGCTGCTGTCCGCTCCTGGGTCATTCGGAGCTTGCTGAAGCATGGCGTGTGGGGTTCCGGCCTCGACACGCTGCTCCGAGAGTTGCGTGAGGTCATCGACAAGCACGGTGCCAACCACTTCCCGGTGGTGCAGCTTGAGGAGAGGATGACCGCCCGTGGCAAGACCCTCACCTTCACCCCTGGCGAGGTTGAGGACCTGATGGATTCGTGGTCGTACGGGAGCCCGGCGATCTTCCCGATCCTCGCCCTGCTCTTCCCGCACGTCAACACGCGCAATGTCCATCACATCGACCACGTCTTTCCCCGCTCACTGCTCACCAACGCGAAGTTGAAGAAGTACCGGGGGTACACAGAGGACGAATTGAACGAGGCCATCTGGTACCGCGACAGTCTGGCCAACCTCCAGCTCCTCGAAGGTCCGGAAAACATTGCCAAGAAGGACCGCGTCCCCCGGGAGTGGGCTCAAGAGACGTTTAGTGCAGCAGGCTACAAGAACTACCTGGAGCTGAACGCGCTTCCCGACTTGCCGGGATCGATTGACGAGTACCTCGGCTGGTGTGAACGCCGATACCATCTGCTCGGGCAGCGTCTCGCGAAGCTGCTCGGGACGACGTGGGAGGTGCCCTTGGAGCAGGCGCCCTGAGCCGCGTAGCCGCGTAGCCACGTAGATCACATGGGTTGTTACTTGGTTCGCCCAAGGTTAGGACGACTTGCGGCACTCTCGGCGCGGTAGCGACCAAGGGCAGGCGGCGATCATGAACGATGGCTACGCTCTCACGGTGACTTGGGCAAGCGACGATGCAGCGGACGCGACGGTGTGCGGTGAGTGCGGCGTGATCGCCGTGCGGAGGGATTCGCAGGTTTGGCAACATCCCGCCGCCCTTCGGGAAAGGTTCAGCCGCGACGTCTGCGCCCAGCCTCGTTCCGGCCGGCCCCCGAAGCAACGTGAACTCACGTTCGGCAGGGGAAGCCAGGTAAGGAAGGACAAGTACTCGCTGCGCAGCCCGTTGGCGGACGCGGCGACGGCACCTGGCGCAGCCATCACCGTGGGCTGCAGCGGCTTCTACAAGGTCAACACCAAGGGGCCAATCTTTCACCCGATCAGTTGGGGGTATGTGGCAGACAACGGTGAGTGGGCGCTCGGCACCGCAACTCAGCCGAAGGGCGTCGTTGGGGACCGAGCCCTCGGTGCCGACCTTCGCGCAGTGTTCTGGGCGCTGGAACACCTTCCAGCCGAGAACTCGCTGACGGTGCTGACCAGCTCGCAGGAGGTCGTTGATTTCATCGACAAGTGGCGAGCGGGCAGTGACGAGATGCCTCCGGGCTACACGCTTGAGCGCGATAGTGGCTTCCAGCCGAAGATGCTGATGCTGGCGCAGCAGTTTGCGGCGGACCCAGACTGGCTGCAGGTGCGGCAAGCGTCCGGTAATCGGCTTCAATTGGCGGCGAGAGCGCTGGCGCAGACGGCACGGTTGTATGCCATCAAGGAGATCGCCAAGGACGCCGCGTACGAAGCCGCGGAGGGACATGCCAGGTGGGCGCTGGAAGGACGCGGTCACTCCGAGGGTTAGGTGCGGAGTCCGGCGCGGTGGCGCGCTGACAAGCGGGTCTACACCAAAGTAGTGCCTGACGAGTACCCAGGGGTCGTCGCGAATTGCGACCCGATCGGTGCGGTATGCGGCATTCTTCAGGCCGGCTGGTTCGCGCGCCGGCCGGTCGCGCTTCGCGGGACTGCGACCGAGCCGCCCCGGTCGCTAAGGTGACGGCATGGGGGAACGACTGTGATGGATCCGCCCTTCGGCGCGGGAGCGGACGCGGCCGAAGAGTGGGTGCGGTCCTGGTCAGCATCCGTGTCTGAGCGGGCGGCCCAGGCGCAGGTCATGTCGCAGCGGATCGCTGACCTGACAGTGTCGGCGACCGGCGGCCGTGGCGCCGTGGAGGTCACCGTGGCCGGCAGTGGCACAGTCACGGAGCTGCGGCTCGACGATCGGGTGTGCGGGTGGTCAGGGGAGCGGATCGCCGCGGAGATCATGGTTACCATGCGCCGGGCGCAGGCCCGCCTCGCCGAGGCGGTGGCTGACGTTGCCGCCCAGACGGTCGGCGCTGGCTCCGAGACCGGGCGCGCAGTCGTGGGTAGCTACGCCACCCGGTTCCCGGCACCGCCCGACGACGGCGACGATGATCGACGCAATCCCCACCGTCGGTGAAACGTGGCTGGTCACCAGGGCTTCGAGGTCGACAGTCAGACGCTGCGTGCGCATTCCGGCATGGTTGACGGCGTTGCCGACGAGGTTGACCAGTGCCGTCGCGCCGCAGCGTCCGTTCAGCTGGGGCGCGACGCGTACGGCCGGCTGTGCCAACTCATCCCCAGCCTGATCGACCCGATCCAGCAGGCCACCATCGACACCTTGAACGGCGCTACCGACGCCCTGCAACGTGCCGCCGACGACCTACGATTCACCGCCCGCGAGTACGAGAGCGGTGACCAGGCGGTGGCGACGCGTTTCACTCGCGGAGCCGAACAATGAGCCAGGCGGCGAACCCGCTCATCGCCACCCGCCAGGACAGCACCACCGCGTTCAGCGGGGTGTTCATCGCCGAGGACATCGACAGCCTGGCGGCGAGCTACGCCGGCGGTGGCTGGATCGACACCGCGATCGGCGGGTTGGCCGTCTCCATGGACGCCCTTGCCTTCGTCACCGACCCGCTGGGTCAGCTCGTCGCCTGGGGTGTGGGCTGGCTGATCGAACATGTGAAGCCGTTGTCCGACGCCCTGGACGAACTGGCCGGCGACCCCGACCAGATCGCCGCCTACGCCGAGACCTGGCGCAACCTCAGCCACAAACTCACGGACGTCGGCGCGACCCTCGGCGATGCGGTCAGGACTCAGATCGCCGACTGGACGGGCAGCGCCTCAGACGCCTACCGACGCCACAGCGCGGAGCACCGGTCTGCGCTGGAGGCCCTCGCGAAGGCCACCGGCGTGATGGCCGAGATCACCACCGGTGCCGGCCTGCTCGTCGCCATGGTTCGTACCCTCGTCCGTGATCTCATCGCCGAGTTTGTCTCGGTGCTCGCCGTCCGACTGTGGGAGTGGCTCGCCGAAGCCGGCGTCACCCTCGGCCTGGCCACGCCGTGGGTCATCACCCAGGTCACCGCCCTCGCCGGCAAGTGGGCCGCCCGGATCACCCGGCTGCTGCAGGGCCTGATCAACAGCCTGCGTCGACTGGCACCCATCCTCCGCCGGCTCGGGGCGCACATCGAGGATCTCAAGGCCCTACTCCGCCGTCTCGCGACCCCGGGCGGCACCACGGCACCCGCGCCCCACCGGGGAACGCATCTGCTTCACTCCGAGGCCGACCCGCTCCGCAAGTGGGGCCCGGCCCAACAGACCCACCCCGAACAATGGGAGGCCGCCATCCGGCAGGCCCGGGAACTGGGTGTCGAGGTCACCTTCCGCGAGGGCGCGCTGGCGTACGGACCGAGTCCGTCACCGGGGAATCCCGGCCACCTGATCCTCGACCCCGACGCCTCGTACGGGGCCCTGCTGCACGAGATGCAACACCTACGGGATGATCGCGCTGCGGGCTGGGCCGGGATGAGAGGCTGGTTTGAAGACCCTGTCGTCCGCTACGAAAACGAGGTTCGCGCGTACCAGCAGGAGATCAGACACGCGGAATCCCTCGGCGACCAGGAGTCGGTGGACCGCCTGAACCAGTTGATCCGCGAAGAGTATTCGAAGATTTTTGGAGAGGAACCATGACGGCGCCGCCCCCACCGCACAGGCCGGCGCCGCCGGTGCGGCAGATGTCCAACGAGGATCTGACAGAGCTGGTCCAGCGGGGCGGGCCGTACCGGGGCAAGGCCGTTTTCGAGCTGGTCGACCGCGCGGCCACCGACGACGACGCGGCAACGCGGCTGGGCGACCTGAGCCGGCTTCCGGCGCTACGCGACGACCGCGTGTTCCACCTGGTCTCGCTCTCCTGGGCCGCGATCATCGGACTCCTCGCCGCGGAGACTGCGCACTCGCGAAGCGTTGCCTACGCCGCGTTCCATGCGCTGCCGGCCGCGGACCAGACTGGCTTCCTGACGTACGTCAAGGCTGAGCGGATCGAAGACGCCCACCCTCGTATCTGACTGGCAGGAGTCTGCTAACGACGGAGTTCGCTCGCTTGGGCGGCCGGCAATCATCGGGCCTGCCGGCCTGTGGGTGCGAATTTGATCCGTCGGCGTCTCAGGTTCGAACCACACATCATCGGGTCGGGTTGCTGCCGGAATCTGCGGCTGCCGGCTGATCGCCGTCGGTCTTCGGCGTGTCGACCGCCGGCTCGGGCTGCCCGTTCGCCAGCCCCTCGTCCGGTGCTGGAGAGGCGGGATGGTCGAACCAGGTGTGCGGATGGAACAGGTCGGCGTTGACGGGACCCGCCGTCCGCAGTTTCCTGCTCCACTCCGCAGCGGCCTCGGCGTCCCGCTTGACCTGCTGGACGGCGCTGATCAGGTCGTCCTTGACATCCTGCCCGAAGGTTTCGGCCGCCGGGCTGTCGACGAACAGCTCCATGACCGTGATCCATTGCCGGCAGATCCGCTCGGCAGACTCGGCCCGCCGCCGGTGTACCTCGTACTCGCGCTCCGCCTTGATGATTTCTTCACCGGACGGTCGGAGGAGTTCTCGCACCTGCTCGTCGAGTTCCACTGAGATCTCGGGAACGCAGGTGACCACGGCGTCTGTGCGCCCGGAGGTCCACCGGCCCTGCCTGGCCAGTTCGTCCTGCAGCGCCACCTCGAGCTTCCCGGCCTCCGCCGCGGGGAGGGTGCGGGAGAGCTTCGCCGCGGCGCGCCTGACCCGCTGGCTCGCCTGCGGTGTCCAGGCCTGGGCGTGCCAGCTGAGCCGGTCCGCGCTCAGCCGATCTGACGACCAGGTGAAGGTGGCGCGAACGATGAAGTGGAAAACGTAGTCCCGAGCCGGCACCGTAAGAGGCCCCGACGCGGTTCGTCGTTCGACGAGCTGGCCGCGTCGGGCTGGTGGAACGGTCGGTGCCGCGGCGGGCTCGGCGTCCTGCAGCGCCGCGACCAGGTGCTCCCAGCGCGTCTTCACCCACTGTCCCGACCGGACGGTCGCCTTCCAGGTCAGGTTGAGCCCACGCAGCCCCCGTTGGCGCCATCTGGCAGGCGGCCTGGTGCTGGAGGTGTCCGTCATGTCGTGCCCCTAGCAGCCGGGGGCGCGATACCGCGCTCAACAGCGGAAACCCGTCGTCGTCGACGCGTCGATGAACGTGTTCACCCACGCTAACAAGCAGGCTGTCGCCTTCGCGGCGGTCGTGCCGCCTCCGAAGCGTGACACCCAGACAATCTGACAAATGCCGTGAACCGGGGAGATCTCGGCCTCGCCGCCCGATCAGCGCCACCAGGGAATGAGCCCGCCTTCGCCGCCACCGTCGCAGCTGTCAGGGATCCGCCATACATAATGATCGACGGACGTGGTCGTCCTGTTGGTTGGTCAGAGCGATCCGTTAGGACGATTGAGCAGACCTGGTCATTTGTAGGCCGGCTTGATTGGATGGGCGTACCACCACACGACACCAGACAACGATTCCTCAGCTGGAGGAGCATAAGTGTCGGTCTTCAGCCGCAGAAGGAAACCTACGGCGTTCTGGCAGGAGCCCCCGTTCCGATCGACCGACCTGGCGCAGCTCTATGAGTACGCCCTGAGTTGTGTAGGCCGGGAAGACGGGATGGGCATGATGAGAAGCGGTTGGGCAATCTACAGAAAAGCCGGTTTGCACGCCCATCAAGCCGAGGACTTCCTCCGAGACGGTTACCAGTCCTGGTCACAGAGCCTCAATTTCCAGCCACGTGTCGCGATAGAATTTTTGACCGAACTATTCGAACAGCTCCGCGAGAAAAACCCAGCTGTGCCACCGAACATCTATGCCGTGCCAAGGGAATTGATCGAGCCGATAGCATCTCACTACGGCATGCGCTGCTGGGCGGGAAACGAACTCCTAGCGGTCGCAGATCATGCGAGCCGCCCAGACCTGCGCGAGCGATACGAGCCGGTCGTTTTCGCGGCGATCGTCCGCAGTCCGCCGGAATTCGTACCAGCACGCTCCAAGGGCTGGGCACGCGCCTACGCACACGACCACGGTGAGCCTGAGCCTTGGCCCGGCTTGGGCGGCTAAAAGGACGAGAGCATCTCCTGAGGAAGCCTGACTTGTCAGCCAGAAGTGATCAACTCAAGGCACCGAGCGGCGGTAATTGGAATAGGTCATATCAGGCACACGATCCGTATCGGCTACGGCTCCTGGAGGCACGGCATGCCATCTCGACTTCCTGCGTTCGACGCTGTCCAGCGGCTACGCGTTGCTTTGAACGAACTTTACCTGGACCGACATCAACCGGACCCGGTGCAGCTGGAAACGATCGTGCAGGTGCAACAGCGAAGCAGACCTCTGTCAAGCAGAGCAATTAGCGAGATCCTCGAATGCGATCCGTGCCCGCCGCAGGATCAGCTGCTCGCGGTGGTGAAGGCACTCGGGGGTGACACGGCCATGTTCCGTCAGCTGTGGAACGACATCTACGCGGAGCCCGCCACATCGCCATTGGAACCGCCGGTTCAGCGGGGGGCGTGCGTAGGACGGTTCACATCACCGCAGCCCGACGCGACGGTCGGCACGCGGATTCGCGTCGGTGGCCTTGTGCGGGACGTACCTAACCGTCACCATGTGTGGATTGCTCATCAGGTGGACCCCGGAGGCCTGTTCTGGCCTAAGGACTTCGAAGTGGTGCTCGACGGCAATGGCCACTTCGAACGCTACGTCTACGAGGGCAGCGGCCGCCGGAACCTGCACCTGCTGCTCCTGCTCACCTCACAAGCTGGCCACACTCAGCTCACTGAATGGGCGACGGAGTGCAAGCGCTCGCGCAGCTACCCTGGGGTGCCGCCATCGCCCGACTGGTACCTGGAACTTGACCGGATCACAGTCCGCCACTATCCCTCATCACCGTGAGGCTTTGGCTCACGGGGCTCCGATGCGCCGCGGTGCGCCCTCGGAGCGCGTCGGGTTGAATGGTTCCGAACTGCCGCCGCCAAACCGGGCGGAAGTTGCGTCTTTCCGTCCATATCGCAGCCAGCCAGTTGTTCCGCCGTCACGTTCATTGACCAGAGATGTGGGCGACCGTGCAGGGCAGCGCCCTGTAGTTGAGCCCCATCCAGGGTCGCGTTCCCGAGCCGTGCTCCGTCAAGCTTTGCCTCCTGGAGCTGTGCCCTGGTCAGGTTTGCAGACTCCAACCAGGTTCCGTAAAAGTCCGCGCCCTGGAGTTGTGCGCCGTCCAGCCAGGCGTCCCGGAACCGCCCCTCGATGAGGACCGCCTCTCGGAGATCGGCCCCGGTCAGGTATGCGCCCTGCATCTGAACTTCGACCAGGCTGGCGCCTCGCATGCTTGCATCGATTAGTTGAGCCCACCGGAGATCCGACTGATCGAGCATCGCTCGATCAAGGCGGGCCCTGGTCAGCTCCGCCCCCCGCAGGTTGGCCCTGCGGAGGTCGAGCTTGTTGCGTTCGTGCCGGTTCGGCCGGCGCGCAATTACTGTCAACGCCGCCTGCACGTCGGTCGCGGGCTTTGGATCAGTCCAAGGCTCGGCCACTGGCGCCTGCCCCGTATCCGCAGCCGCGCCAGGGGCAGATGCGAGAGGGGCGTGTTCGCGCACGAACGCCGCGAGGACCTCGAGTACGGTGTCGTGGTCGCGGGGAGACTCCACCATGAGGTGTTCCAAGGCGAAGATCCCGCCCAGTCGTTCCTCCAGCTTTCCCGCCGCGAGTTGGGTGACTGCCTTTGAATACCGGTCGGTGATCTGCCCCCGGCGCGACAAAAAGTAGGTGCGGGCGGTGAACGACAAGCCGACAAGCGCGGCAACGCCCGCTGCGGCGGTGAGCAGCGTCTTACGTACGGCATCGATTGCGTCCGCCCGCTCCTTGCCGTGCAGATCCGCCACAGC
The DNA here is from genome assembly GCF_016803375.1 of Micromonospora sp. 4G55. Classification (NCBI taxonomy): domain Bacteria; kingdom Bacillati; phylum Actinomycetota; class Actinomycetes; order Micromonosporales; family Micromonosporaceae; genus Micromonospora; species Micromonospora sp. 4G55. The sequence goes on along the minus strand of NZ_JAEVHN010000017.1, from coordinate 19,683 downwards.
GGACCCACCCGCCCAGTCGGTCGCCGGAGCCAGCAGAAGGACGACCAGCCCGACCAACGCGACCGCGATTGCGATGGTGGCGGTTACGACGAGAGCGCCTCGTCGAAACCGCCACATCCACCGCCGAATTCCGCCTACTGCTCCCACACACATCATCCCAGTCGACGAAATGCGCCCCACTATGCCACTGTCTCCACCTGACAACCGGGATCCGCGGCCTGGAAGGCTCGCACGAAGCCGTCTACCGAGCGTCTCGCGTGCCCGCCGCCTCCGATACCGTGGCCACAGGCCAACAACACCTCGCGGATGTCGCCTCGATCCCACACATACATGTGGACAAAAGAGGCGTTCCCCTTCGCGCCGGCGTTGAACTTGGATACACCCACGCCGACACTGAAGTGTGGCTTGTCGTCATCGAGGCCAGAAAACGGTGAATTGTCAGTCGGTGTGAAGAAGGCGTTGCTGTCGTGCATCCCCAGCTTCCCGAGAAGCCGACCTGTGCTCGATCCCAAGGTTCCCGCAGTTTGCCGAAACAGCTCGGCGCACTCCTTTACCGCAAGGCGCGTAGCCAGCTGTGTAGCCTTGTCTCCCACTGCTCCTCCTAAAAGTACCCGAAGGTAAAGTTCGACCAGTGAGGCCCGGGACGTGCGAGTGGCGGACGGTCGTTCGGAATTTGGATTGTGGACACCTGCGACACAGAATACGGATTGAAGGCTGCCGCCCTATCACCCCTTTGGCCTATATCTCTCGGCTGGATGTGCGAACGGTGCCGAACGATCATCGCGTCAGTCGTGTTTCTGACACCACGTACGTTCTGATTATTGGGCCGGGCGCAGCGACCTCCATGGTCGGCCTCTGCTCCCTATTGACGAACGTCGTGGCGTCTGAGGTAAGAGCGTAGATGTCGCGCCCAGCGCCGGCCAACGAGGTCGTGTGGCTCGATCCACTGTGTCGGCACCGGCCGGACCGGCAGACCGACCGATTGAAGGAAGCATTCGACCGGCACCCACGGGCGGGTGCGCCCCTCTAGTCGGTCGACTTCCTGCTGTAGCCCAGTCAACCGGTCCCAGTCACCAGCGAGTCGGGCGTCGCAGAACTCTGCAAAGGCGTATCGGAACCCGATGGCGCCGGTGGGGCCGGACGCCAGGTCCAAGGCCTTGAGCCGATCGAGCATGACCGAGATCTCCGCGGGATCAGACCGGTGCACGAGAACCATGGCGAGCAGGGCGCTGCGGGTAGCGACGGTATGGCCGGCGAGTTCGGCCATGTCGCGGAAGTTCTCAACCTCGTCGATGCCGACATCGTCAAGCAGGAAAGCCCGGCGTTCGAGGAACACCCCGAGATCCTCAAGGTATTCTCGCTGGCGGCCGGCGGCACGCAGCCCCGACAGCTTCTCGCCAATTTCAGCGAAGTACCGTTGCGGGCGACCGTGCGCGTACTCCTGGGTCCGAGTGATCAGTGCCCGGACCCGAAGGTTCGCGGCGGCGTCCCGGGCATCCACGAATCGGCGTGCCGTGCTCAGAACCTGCGGCCGCTGCCCGAGGTGCAACGGGGTCGGGACCTCCGCCGAAAGCTCGTCGAAGACCTGCAGCGCCTCGTCCCAGCGGTGCTGCGCCTTGAGGGTGTAGCCGAGATGCCGGCGGGCGATGTTGCGCAACGGGTGGTCGGCGCGGGAAATGTGGCGAAGGAGCCGCAGGCGTTCCTCGGCAGGCGTCTCCAGGGCCTTGGCGGCGATGAAGTTCAGCACGTGCCGGCCGTACTCGGTTCTGCTCGCCGTCGGCACGCGGGGGCGCAGCCCCTGCACGGACGGGCTGAACACGATGGCCCTCGACAGCCAATCCGCGTAGGAGGCGCTCGGCGAGGCCTCCAGCGTGGTGTCTTGCTCGCACACCAGCCCAATGGCGATACCGATGGCATCCAGAACGCCGCTGTTCTCCTCGCGTTCCTTGGCAGCGTCGTGCATCAGCCGCGCCGCTGCGGCCGCACGGCTGGCGGCCACTTCCCAATCGCGCTCGGACCAGCCGCCGGCGACCTGGTGATCGGTGCGACGGATCGCTTCCCGCACCGCGTCGTGCATACGGTAAGGGAATCGTTGGCCGTCCTGCCGATCGATCATGGGACGGGTGACGGCCCGTTCGGCGCACCCGTGGTCGACATCCGCGGCCGCGGCGATGAGCGCCGTGTCGAAGACGCGGAACAGGCAGGCCGCCCGTATCGCCCGCTGCTCGTCGGCGGGAATGTCGTCCAGGACGCGCATCACCAGCGAGCGGAGCCCTCCGGTCACCTCGTTGACCTGGACCAGTCGGCCCTGGCCGGCGTCCTTCACGGAGAGTGCGACCTGTCGGGCGAGTTCGAGGTACTGGGGCAGGCCGGCCGACGATCGAACGAGTTCCTCCACCACCTCGTCGCTCATCGGCAGGTCGAGTAGGCGCCGGCCGCGCTCGATCAGCGCCCGCGTGTCGGACGGCGAGAGATTACCGACGAGGTGCTGCCGTGGCGCGTCCTGTGCACCTGGCACTAGGCCTGGCCATGTCCACCGGCCGCGGTACGGCAGGTCGGCTCGGCATTCGTCGTACCAGTCCAGCATGTTCCGCCCGGTCAGCACGAACAGGACGTTGGGCATGTCATGGATCAGCGTGTTCAGGTGGCACTCCGACACCCTTCGCTTATCCAGTGCAAGGCGCTCGGTGGTGTCGACGAAGACTGTCAAGAGCGGGGACGGGGCCATCGTCGCCAGCTCCCATGACAGGGTCGCCGCGATTTCGCAGGCAAGGACCGGCCGCGCCTCCGTGGGGCTGGGGTCGTCCGCGCAACGCAGAAGGAAGTCTTCGAAGCCAGCGAATGCGCTTACACCGAGCCGTACGTCACGCCGCCGGCGTAGGATCCCGATGATCTTGCGGACGCCCCACACGCCGATGCCGACCGGGGTGCCCACGGTGTAGTCGGCCGCGGATCCGAGGTCCTTGAGGATCTCACCGGCCGTGTCGGCGACGACGTCGGCGTACTCGGTGCGGCTGCGAATACTGGGCAGCGGCTCGCCGGGGCGCACAGCGGACCAGTAGGCGGTGAACGCGAGATCGAAGACCGGCCAGCGTCGGCGAATGTCCGCCACGCCGGCGCGTAGCGCGAGCAGCACCGCCGTCATGTCAATCCGTCCGGCGGAGCCGTGGAGATCGATGCGGACGCTTGCGTCGACCTTCGTGGCCGGCGTGGGCCCCCAACCGTTGACGAGTGGCAGGTCGTGCTTGACCCACGCCTCCAGTCGCTCTGACAAGGCTGTCTTGCCGATACCGCCGAGCCCGTAGAAGGTGACGAGATTGCGCCGTGCAAGACCGACCTCGTCATCCTGGTCAATCAGCCGCCGGAAACTCGCCAGCGCCGCCTTGAACGCCTGTGACTCCGTCTGGCGGTCGGTGAAAAGTTCACCGGCGTGCGGCAGCCAACCACGGTCGCTGCCACCAGCAGGGGGTGGAACCCTCATAAAGAAATCGCACCACCTTGATCACTCGGTCCAGATCAGCCTCCTTCAGTACCGCTCGGCTCGTTCCACAATCCCTGTATCGATCGCCAGACCCTTGGCCTTGAGGGATCGGATGCGGTCGGCTGACGCCGCGAGCAGGGTGCGGACGTCGACGTCGCCGGTGCTGCTGGCCACGAGCTTGGTGTTCACGTCCAGCGCGGCAAGGCTGATCAGCGCATACCCGGCCACCTCCGCCTGCACTTCGTCCGGTGCCCGATCCAGACCGATGTCCATCCAGTCCGCTGGGCCGAGAAGTGGCGCGACCGCGTCCGACCAGAAGCTGACGAACAGCCAGATCCGCCCCACCAGTACCGGATCGCCGCTGTCGGCGGCGTAACGGGCCACCGCACTCAGCCACCGCCAGGGGCGATGCACGTCGCCGCCCGTGGTGACCAGGTCGACCATGCTGGTGTAGCCGCCCGCCTTGGCGATCGCGTTCGCGGCCCGGCGTACCGGTGCATCGTGGCCGACTGCTTGTTCGAAGTCGGTCAGCAGGCGCCGCACTTCCACGCAGTCCGCGTCGTTGACGCTTATCGGGCGAAGTCGATCGGAGCCGTGGGAGTCATTGCGCTTGTCGCGACGGTTGCCGAAGAGTCGCATACCGATCCTCCATGGCGTATCGGGACTACGAAGCCTCGGCGTCGAACGTCAGTATGTCAATGACGGGAATCTGACACGCATCAGAGAACGTTCGCTGGCGACGAGGGGTGCCGCCTCATGACGATTTGGATCCAGGCAGGGATGATCGTCGCGGTTTGCTGGCCGTGAGTGTGGCGGCTACGAGAACAGGTGATATCGGCGTGGACCGTCCGTCGTCCCTGGGCGTACGGAGCGAGCCCAACTGGGCCGTTCCGGCGGTTGGCGGCCGGCGTCACCAGCCCTATTTTGTGCACTACCACCGGCGGTTCACGAATGGATGATGATGAGCAGGAGACGCTGGTTACACGAGACGGGGCAGGCGGTCAGCAATGCGAGCGGGCACGTACGCGGCAAGTTGCCCCGGCCGCCGGAGAATCTGGCCACCTGGATCGCGGGAACGAGTAGGACGGTCCGAGAGGTCGCGGCCACGGTTCCGAGAATGTTCGCCACGGTGGATGGTCCGGCGCTTCCCCTGCAGGAGACCTGGGCGGTCGGGCTCGGGGACCTCTTGAGGGACCATCCCGAGTTCCCGGGCATGCCCGGCATCGCCGTCGGCTACCTGAACAAACTCGGGAGTCTGGCGATCTCCTCCAAGTCGATCAGCTTCGATGGTACGGAGGTGCCGTGGAACAAGATTGAAGAAATCGAGTTCGGCAGCGCCTCAGAATTGCTGATATCCCGGGCGCTGGAGCACGAGATCGAACGTTTGACGGATCAGCTGCCACCCATGCCCGGCAGGGCCTGGCTCGTGCGGCAGGCCGTCGACGTGCTGATCGCCCTGTGCTCTTCTGCCGACGTGCCGGACGGCAATACACGTTTGCGTAGCGCGGGCATGGTTGGCGAAACCTCTGTCGGCGTTCCGGTGAAGATCGCGTTCCGTGCCGGCCGCCTCCGCGGCAGCAGGAAACTGACGCCGGGAATGTTTGTCACGCTCGTCGCGGCGTTGGTCCCGAACACTTCTGCGGCGATTTCGGCGATTGCCCGCGAACGGGGTGTCAAGATTACGGCGTCGCCACCGCTGCGCTACCGGGAGCAGGCGGTCGCCATACGCCAGGTCGCCGGCGCGGTCGCTGAGCGGCTCCGGCGCGGGAACCAGCCGCATTCGATCGAGGTTGTCGCTGCCTCGGAGCCTGAGGCCTTGGATATCGAGGTGGCGGACGAAGGCGGGATTGCGGCAGAGGTTGTCGCACCACGCACCCAGGGCGGGCACCCGCTAGCGGAAATGGCAGGCCCGCCGGCGCTCGAACGAGGATCAGACGACGAGCCATAGTCCTTCCTCGCCAAAGTCTGGGCCGGAGGCAGGCAGGCAGTCGACCGTCGCCTGCCCGCCTCGCGCGACGTTCAGTACCGATCCGCCCCGGTGAGGAGATGCTCAAGCCGGTCCGCGGTCGACGTCACGAGCGCCAGTGGCCGTTCGAACTCGTTGATGTTCAGGTTGAGCAGGGGCACGGCGTGGCGGAAGGTCACCATGTCCCCCACGACGGACACTCCGCCACAGACCGTGTTCCCAACTTCGCGCAGCGCCTGTACCAGGTTCACCGAGTTCAAGTCCCCGAAGGCCGACTCGATCTGCACCCACTCCTCATCCCCGTCCGCCAGGGCGACGTGGCAGAGCAGCACGACCTGTGAACGCAGGTTCCCGGTCTCGAAGACGAGCTTGATCAGGTCCTGCTGCTCATCGGAAATCTTGTAGTTCGACCGTACGTAGGATTTGAGGTCGGCCCAGGTCGCCATTTGATCCTCCCTTTCCGTTTCTTTGCCGGAAGGCGGTTCATGCGTCAGGAGCAACGGCTCCATTGCACCGACCTTCTGCCCTTCGTTCGGGGTAAGGGTGAGTGCACTCTACTGATGGCGGAATCGCAACCCCTGATCAACCCGCTGTTCAAGATCTGTCAATTCGATCGCGACTTTCGGACGAAATTGCGTTGGAGCTTCGGGCGGGGTGAGTCGGCCATGCGTTGCCGTCACCCGGATTCCTGCGGCCGTCCGTCCTCATTGTGGCTCGAATGGTTGGGGTCGCGGGGTCGACCTGAGGTAAGCCGTTCGTAGAACTCGCGGCAGCGGGTCTTCCAATCCAGCTCCGACTCACCCGTCAGGCAGCGCGTGAGCAGAGAACACACGCCGTCGACCACCTCGGGATCGGTGATGTGCTGCTCGTATGTCTCGAGCGTTTCGGCCAGCCGGCGGCGGGCGCCGGACTCGACGAGGTCGAGCGTGGCCATCGCTCGGACGGCGGCCGGCAGATCGATGCCGACCAGCGCCGGGATGAGGCGTCTGGCGACGCCGACGTCAGCGGTCCGGTTTGCCACCGAGATGCAGTGTGCGAAGAATTCCGGATCGGCGGGCCGAGGCACGTAGAGCTTCGGTAGCAGCTCGATCGCGAGTCGCTGTACTCCCTGCTCCATGCTGGACATCAGGGCGATGATGATCTCCTCGTCGGCGGCACGGTGTGCGGCGAGCGCGCGAATCGCCTGCTTCCGGGCGATCTTGTTCTCGAACTCGTCAACCGCGATCTCGGCGCCGACAAGAAGTTCGGACCGGCTGAGCCGAGTGGGCTCATCGAAGAGCCGGGCCACCGCAGCCCGCTTGTTGCGTTCCTCCATCTGGTGTAGGGCCAGTTCCGTCAGCCTGGACAGCTGACTCTTGAAGCGGTCCTTGAAGCCTCCGTATGAGAACGGGATGATGGTCAGCCGTCGCTCTGACTCCACCTCGCTGAGGATGTCGACCAGCTTCTGCTTGTCGCGGTCGCGGATTCCGGCGGCCTCCCTGGTGAGGGTTTTGTACACCTGGTAGGTCCGATCGAGGCAGAGGACCAGGATCGGCTTCCCGATGGCCAGGGCCTCCCGGAGCTCCGTCCTCCACGTGATCTCCCCGTACGCCTCTACGATGACGAACACGCACACGTGTGCGTGCCGCACGGTGTCGCGGGAGTTGGTCTCCCAACTTGCCTGCGCGTGGTTGACATGCAGGATGTCCCCGGACAGGTAGTGCCAGACCTCCGCGTCAAAGCCGTTGGCGACGTGGATGAAGTCCTCGCGGTAGCGCTCTGTGTCGTGGGCGCCGCACAACATGATCCGTAGCATCAGTTCACCGCCCGGTACCAGAGCGACCGGATGTCGACGTGTGGTTCATCGTTTGGCGCGCCGACGAGGAACAGCGCGTGTACGGGCGGGTCGCAGTCGAGTTGGAACGGTACGGACACCTCACCGCGGCTCTTGCCGGTCATCAGCCGTAGGCCGGATCGGGGGAGGGTCAGTGTCAACCGGGCACTCCACGGACCCCAGGCCAGTCGTATCTGGTGTGGCCGGCCGACGGTTGCCGGCGTCGGCCGCAGGTGTATCGCCACCAGGCCGCTGTACCCGGATGGCCAGGTGTGCACGTGAAGTCTGCTGACCTCGTCGGTGCGCCACGGATCCCAGTGGCCCCGACTGGCGGACAGGACAGCGGCTTCGATCCAGCCCCGTGCCGAGTAGACACGGTCGAGCACCGAAGCCAGGTGCAGTGGGATCGGTGCGCCGTTCTCGTAACGGCTGAGGCTGGACTTGCTCACATGGGCCGCCTCCGCCATATCCCGGAGCTCCGCCGTCCCCGGAACCGCTTCAACGCGGTACCGATCTCGTGGTCGGAGGCGAGGAGTCGATCATCCATGAGGTCGCTGTCCCATCTTTGTCCCATGCCGGTGACGTGGGTGTCGCTATCGGGCGAGGCTGACCACATCGGTCCCGGTGGTGCCGGGCGGGGCAGCCCGGGCTGACGGACCGGTACCGACGAGTCATGAGATGGAGGAGCAGATGCCCCGTTCGCCGGAGAACAAGGAAAGCCCCAACGCGAGTGAGACCAAGCCCCGCAAGGAGGTCTCGGACCGCACCAAGTCGGCCCTCGGCAGCGCGGCCATCAAGGGCGCGCAGGGCTCGAAGTAGTCGGCGGCACCGGTGGCGTGTCCCGGCAAGCCGGGGACAGGCCACCGGTGCTCAACCGGCCGCACCGTTCCCTTCCCAGAAAGGCACTGATCTTTCCTTAACGGCGGGTTCGAGCGGTTGGCGGTGCTCACATCGCAACGGGTCATGGAATTCAAGCGAAAGCTCGAACGCGAGATCGCCGTCTCGGAGGTCGCCGAGGTGGAGCGAATGGTTCACGTGATTGGGACGTTCATGGTGCTCATCATCAGCAAGAAGGCGCTTCCCTACGCGCCAATGCGGAACTCGAACAGCGCCGCGGGGATTAAGTTCCACGAGAACTCCCTTCTGCTCTACATGTCCACACCGGACATGGCGCAGCACTTCGCATCGCTTCTGGACGGTGCTCGAGGACGCTGAGGTGGCTGGCCGATGACCAGCATCGGCCAGCGCCAGCGGCGGGAGTGGCAGCGCGGGTCGCACGGAGTGACCGGGTCACGAGGGGCGACCGTCGGCTTGTGGCTGATCGGCGGCGTGGAAATGCAAAGTCTTGTCAGCTTCGTGACGCCCTGTCAATGACATGTACCGGACAGTGCCTCTGCCGATCGTTCATCGCCCCGGACGGTTCGTGTGACGGGATACGCCTGTTCGTACCAGACCCCGTGGCGGTGTGGACCCGCTCCACACCCAGGGCGGATGCGATCAGGACCTCCCTCGGTACGGTATGCAGCATGTCTTCGCCCACCCCTGCGCCGCTGCTCCGGGAGTTCATCGAGATCCCGGAGCGCACGAGCCAGAGCGACTTCGTGCTCAAGCTCGCCGACAGTGTCGCCGACGCCGACGCCACCCTCCGCGACTATGTCGTCACGGATCGGTTGCTCGGTAACTTCGACGAGGCGCTCGGGCTGATCCGCTCCGCGGTCGAGGGGCACGCCTCGAAGGCGGCCTACCTGCACGGCTCCTTCGGTTCCGGTAAGTCGCACTTCATGGCGGTGCTGCACGCGCTGCTGCGCGGCGAGGCCGCTGCCCGGGGCCGCGATGAGCTGGCGCCGCTGGTCGCCAAGCACAGCGTCTGGCTGGACGGTCGAAAGTTTCTGCTCATCCCGTACCACCTGCTCGACGCCCGCTCGCTGGAGCAGCGCGTCCTCGGCGGCTACGTCGATCGGGTCCGCGCGCTGCACCCCGACGCGCCCATCCCGGCGGTACACCGCACCGACGCGCTGCTGGATCAGGCGGCCTCGCTGCGGGAGAAGATCGGTGACAAGCAGTTCATCGACGGCCTGCCCGGCGGCGACGTCGAGGACGAGTGGGGCGAGAGCGAGACCTTCTGGACGACCGAGCGCTTGGACCAGGCGTTCGCCGGCGCGTACTCCGACGAGCTGCGCCGCAAGCTCGTGAACGACCTGCTGACCAGCTGGAACAAGGGCTTCTTCAGCAACGCCCGGGAGGACGCCGAGGCGTTCGTTTCCCTCGACCGGGGCCTGACCGAGATCAGCCGGCACGCCAAGGAACTCGGCTACCACGGCCTGATCCTCTTCCTCGACGAGCTGATCCTCTGGCTGGCCAACTCGATCGGCGACCAGCAGTTCGTTTCCCGCGAGATCCAGAAGATCACCAACTTCGTCGAGGGCGGCGACACCCGCCGGCCCATCCCGGTGGTCAGCTTCATCGCCCGCCAGCGCGACCTGCGCGAACTCGTCGGCGAGGAGGTCACCGGCGCCAACGAGCTGAGCTACCAGGACACCCTCAACCTGGCCAGCGGCCGGTTCGACGTGATCAAGCTGGAGGACCGCAACCTCCCGGAGATCGCCCGCCGCCGGCTGCTCAAACCCCTCGACACCACGGCCGCCGCGGCGATCGGCAAGGCCTTCGACGCCACCACCAAGGTACGGCGGGAGGTGTTCGACACCCTGCTCGGGACCGACTCCGGCAGCGGCGCCGACATCGACGCCTTCCGGTCGACGTACCCGTTCAGCCCGGCCTTCCTGTCCACCCTCGTGCACGTCTCCAGCGCCCTGCAGCGCTCCCGGACCGCGCTGAAGCTGATGCGCCAGCTCCTGGTCGACCGCCGCGACACACTGCGCCTCGGCCAGCTCGTCCCGCTGGGCGACCTCTACGACGTGATCAGCAGCGGCGGTGACCAGCCCTTCACCGAGAAGCTCAAGGCCGAGTTCGAGATGGCCCAGAAGCTCTACGACCTGAAGCTGCGCCCCTACCTGCTCAGCCAGTACGACCTCAGCGACGACGATCTGGAGGCCGCCCGTCGGGGCGCCGCCCTGCCGGGCGACGTGGCCGGGCGGGTGCGCGCCTTCACCGGCGATGATCGGCTGGTGAAGACGCTGCTGCTGGCCGCCCTCGCCCCCAGTGTGCCGGCCCTGCGGAACCTGACCGCCCGGCGGCTCTCCGCGCTCAACCACGGCAGCATCACCAGCCCGATTCCCGGCGGTGAGGTTGCCCAGGTCAACCGCAAGCTCACTGACTGGGCCGGCCGGTTCGCCGAGATCCGCATCGGCGAGGGCGACGACCCGATCGTCTCGCTGGAGCTGGTCGGCGTGGACGTCGACAGCGTCCTCGCCACCGCCAAGCACTACGACAACGAGGGCGCCCGCAAGCACATCGTCCAGCGGCTGCTCTGGCAGCAGCTCGGTGTGCCGTGGAGCGACTCGTTCTTCGCCGAGGCCGGGCTGAGCTGGCGGGGCAGCCGCCGCGTCATCGAGCTGGTCTACGGCAACGTGCGCGACGCGAACGACATCCGCGACGAGGCGTTCCACCCGAACGACCCCGCGGGCTGGCGGATGATCATCGACTACCCGTTCGACGACGGCAGCCACGGACCGGCCGACGACCGGCAGCGGGTGCAGGACCTGATCAGCCGGACCACCTCCCGCACCGTGTGCTGGATCCCGGCTGCGCTCACCGTGGAACGCCTCACCGAGCTGGGCAAGCTGGTCATCATCGACAAGCTGCTCGAGGGGCAGCGCTTCGACAGCCATGCCGAGCACCTCAACCCCGACGACCGGCGCCGGGCGCACGGCGCGCTGACCAACCAGCGCAGCGCGCTGCTGGCCAAGATGCAGGCCGTGCTCCGCCAGGCGTACGGGCTCGCCGGCAAGCAGCCCACCGACGTCGTGCTCGGTTTCGATGACCACCTCCAGTCGCTCACCCGGGCGCTCGTGCCGAAGCTGCCCATGGGCGCCACCTTCGACGACGCGCTGCGCAGCATCGGCGACCAGATGCTGAGCCAGCAGTTCCCCGCCCACCCGGACTTCGACCCCGACCGCAAGGGCGACCCGATCCGGCTTGCCGATGTCAAGGTGGTACTCGACCACGTCCGCCGGGCCGTCGAGTCGCCCGAGGGACGCGCCGAGGTCGACCGGACGCACCGGCAGACCGTGCGCCGCATCGCCAACCCGCTCGGCCTGGGCACCATGCACGAAGCCGCGTTCGTCATTGGCGGGGAGTGGGTCCAGCACTTCCAGCACAAGGCGGCCGCCGAGGGCATCACCGGCGAGTTGCGGGTGGCCGATCTGCTGGGCTGGATCGACGACCCCAAGCCACGCGGCCTCGACCCGATCGTCGCGCAGCTCGTCGTGGCGACCTTCGCCGAGCAGACCGACCGCGCCTTCTACTTCCACGGCAGCGAGGTGATCCCGGCTCCCGAGCTGGGGAAGATCACCGGGGATCACACGCTCCGCGAGGAGCGGCTGCCCAGCGAGGAGGACTGGCAGGCGGCGCGCGCCCGCTCCGCGGCTATCTTCGGCGTCCAGCCGCTCGACCTGCGCCGGGGCCGGCTGGTGGCGCTCTTCGGCCGCGACCTGGCCACCGATGCGCGCCGGCACCGCGAAGCAGCCCACGGGCTGGTCGCCCGCCTGGAACAGCACGCCACCTGGCTGGGCATCGACAAGGAGGCCGGCACTGGACGGCTGGCCACCGCCCGGGCAGCCGCCGACCTGCTGGAGGCGTTGGCCAACGGAGGGTCGGCGGTGGAGACCGTTGAACGGCTCGCCCGCGCTGAACTCGCCGGCCCGGCCGACCGGACCGGTAAGAGCATCATGAGCGCCGCACAGGTTTCGGCGGCGCTCGCCGCCGCGCCCTGGGACACCTTCGAGATCGTCGCCGGGCTGCCCGAGCCCTACGCGGCCGAGGCGGCGGTGATTCTCGCCGAGCTGCGCCGCGTCGCCCAAGCCGACGAGCTGACCGCCCCGCTCGCCCTGGCCCTACGCCGCGCCCAGACCGACGCGACCGCACTGTTGCGTCGCGCCACCCGCAAGCCGGAGTTCGTCCACGTGCCCGGACGTGACGATGACAAAGTTGAAATCGTCTATCCGCGCCGCCCGATTGAAGAGGAGACGCCTCGAGTTCCAGAGGGCGAGGACGACATGCCGAACGGCCGGATCTCGGTTCCGGCCGGTGATCTCGACCGGGCCGTGGAGCAGTTGCGCGCCTTCGCCGCTGATCATCCCGACGCCACCATCGAGGTGACCTGGAGAATCGTGCCGTGACTCAGGCATCCGCACCATCCCAGGCGCTGCGGATCAACCCGGTGGCGCTGCGGCAGAAGGTGACGCAGCAGCTCGACCGGCACCGCAACGGTGACGCGTACCCGGTGATGGTCGTGCGTGCGGAGCCGGCCTGGCCGCACGACCCGGCGATGCTGCTGCCCGGCGGACGCCCGGCCCGGGTTGTGCCGTGCGTCTCGCCGCTGGCCATCTGGGAGCACCTCGCCGCCGACCGCGGCGACGAGGTGCTGGTTCTGCTCACCGACATTCCCGAGTCCAGCCTCGGCCACGGGGTGCGGAGCCGGATCTTCCGGCAGCGGGTGATCACCGTCGAGCCCTGGGACCTGGTCGTGGACGCCTTCGGCGCGCAACTGCCTGACAGCGCCCTGGAGCGGGAAGGCTGGGCCGGTGAGGCGCTGCTCGACGCGATGCCGCCCGTCGGCTGGCCGAAGCTCACCACCTCTGTGCTCACCCGCGACGTGGCGCTGCGGCACCTCGCCGCAGTACGCCTCGGTCTGGACCGCCGGGGTGACAGCCCCGACGACCTGGACGTGACGACGCTGCTGCGGTGGAGTGCCGAGCCGGGCGCGGTCGAGGCGTTCGGGCTGCTCCGGGAGGGGGAGCGCGACGGCCTGGCCGGGTGGCTCATCGAGCAGTTCGGGCGGCCCGCCAAGGCGCTCTTCGCGCTCATCGCCGCGGGGCATGGCGCCGACGCGCTTCCGCTCGGTCTGGTCTGCGACGCGCTGTGGACCACGGACAGCGCGGAGGCGGTGCGGGCGCAGGGGCGGATCGACCAGTACTTCGGCAACCTCAACGACGATGCCACAGTGCAGGGCTTCGCCGGCGCCGCGGTGCAGGTGGTGAGCGCGATGCTGACCGCCCGCGACCGGGAGACGCGGCTGCAGGGAAACGCGGTGCTGGACCGGGCCGAGGAACTCCTCATCCAGTTCAACGCGACGCTAAGCGCCGGCCACAGCCCGATCCTCCGCACCGGCTTCACCCGACGTGTCACCGCCGCCGCGCAGGCGCTGCGGGCCGCGCTGCGTGACCCGGCCGACCGCATGCTCGACGACGCGGTCGACGCGCTCGCCGGGCACCGGCTGGCCGACGTGGAAGCCACCCGGCTCAACCGGATCCGGATGGGCCAGCGGCTCGTGCGGTGGCTCGGCACCGAACAGGAGCCGCCGGCAAGTGTGGCCCACGGGGTAGACCAGCAGATCGGCCAGTGGGGCTGGGTCGACGTGGCGCTCAACCACGTCTGGGCAGGCGACGACGCCAACCCGGAGCTGCAGACCGCGTTCCGAGAGATCCACGACCGGGCGCAGCAGCGGCGGCGGGACCTGGACCAGGCGTTCGCCGGGCGCCTCGCGGCGTGGGCCACCGCCGGCCCCGGCAACGATGGTGGCCTGCTCACCGTGGAGAACCTGCTGCCCCGAGTCATCGACCCGCTGGTCAAGGCCGACCGGCCGGTGCTGCTCGTCGTTCTCGACGGCATGAGCGCCGCCGTCGCCGTGCAACTCGCCGACGAGCTGTCCCAGCACTGGGTCGAGTACGACCCGCTCGCCGGTGCCGCCTCCGGCCGCCGACGGGGGGTCGTGGCCGCCCTGCCCACCCTGACCGCGGTGTCCCGGACCTCGCTTTTCGCCGGCGCGCTGCGCGCCGGCACCCAGGACCACGAGAAGAAGCTCTTCGCCGACGGTCGGTGGGGCAAGGGGTCCCGGATCTTCCACAAGGGGCCGGCCAAGGGTGGGGCCGGCTGGGCGTACGCGGGCGAACTGGCCGACGAGGTCGCCGGCACGGCACCCGTGGTGGCCGTCGTCATCAACACCGTGGACGAATCGCTGACCCACGGCCGCGAGGGCGACGAACCCGGCTGGCAGCTCGACGACGTCGGCTTCCTGCGCAGCCTGCTCGATCAGGCCCGCTCCTCCGGACGTGCCGTCGTCATCACCAGCGACCACGGGCATGTGTTGGAGCGGGGCGGGCAGCACGTCAAGGCCGCCGACGCCGCGTCCGCCCGGCACCGCACCGGACCCGGCCCCACCGCCCCCGGGGAGGTGGAGCTGACCGGCCCTCGGGTGGTGGCCGACGGCAAGCGGATCATCGCGCTGTGGGATCCGATGCTGCGCTACCGCCCCAGCAAGGCCGGCTACCACGGCGGCGCCTCACTCGCCGAGGTCACCATTCCGCTGCTGGCGTACCTGATGCCGAACGCGACGCAGCCGCCGGCCGGCTGGGCTCCCGTCGAGAGCAGCCGACCGGACTGGTGGGAGGCGTCCGCGACCGCTCAGGTTCCGGCCGCTCCCGCGGCTCCCGCGCCCGCACCCCGGTCCCGCCGCAAGGCGCCGGCCGTCACCGGGGACGCGCTGTTCGACGTACCAGAGGTGCCCAGCGCGCCCGCCGCGGCGCCGCCGGCCGGAGACGGCGATCTGGTGACTTCGGTGCTGGCCACCGAGCTGTTCGAGGCACAGCACGGCCTGACCCCGCGCAAGGTGGACCGCAAGAAGATCGAAGCGGCGTTGCGCGCGCTGGTCGACGCCAAGGGCGTGCTGCCGCTGGCCGTGCTCGGCCAGCGGGCCGGTGAGCTGCCAGGGCGGGTGGGTGGATTCGTCAACACGCTGCAGCGGATCTTCAACGTCGACAACTATCCGGTGCTCTCGCAGATCGACGAGGGGCGTACGGTCAGACTGGACATCGCGCTGCTGCGGACGCAGTTCGGCCTGCCGGGGGGTGGTCCGTGACCGCTGTCAGCCCGGCTCGGCGACGAGAGGTCATCGATGCGTTGCGCCGGGGTGCGGTCCCGTCGGCGGGCCTCGACCTCTTCGCCGTCGGGCTCGACCGGTTCGCTGGCGCCGTGGGGGAGGACCTCGACACCGTCACCGCAGGCGGTTCGGTGTTCAAGGCCGTCCGGGGTGAGTACGGCTCCGGCAAGACCTTCTTCACCCGCTGGATCGCCGAGCGGGCGAAGCGGGCCAACTTCGCCACCGCCGAGGTGCAGGTCTCCGAGAACGAGACCCCGCTGCACAAGCTCGAAACGGTGTACCGGAGATTGACCGAGCGGCTCACCACCTCGACCTTCCCGCCGAGCGCCCTGCGACCCGTGGTGGACGGCTGGTTCTACGCGTTGGAGGAGGACGTCCTCGCGGCGGGAGACGTGGCGGCCGAGGACGCGGACGCCCTCGATCGGGCGGTCGGAGTCCTGCTCGACCAGCGGCTCGCCGCGGTCAACCGCACCGCCCCAGCCTTCGCCGCCGCGCTCCGCGGATATCGGACCGCCGCGCTCGCCGGTGACCAGGCGACCGCCGACGCGGTGCTGGCCTGGCTGGGCGGACAACCACACGTCGCCGCATCCGCCCGCCGGGTCGCCGGGGTACGGGGCGACCTCGACCACTTCGCGGCGCTGAGCTTTCTGCAGGGCCTGCTCGCGGTGCTGCGCGACAGCGGCCATCCCGGGCTGCTGCTGGTCCTCGACGAGGTGGAGACGCTGCAACGGGTCCGCTCGGACGCGCGGGACAAGGCCCTCAACGCGCTGCGCCAGCTCATTGACGAGGTGCACTCCGGTCGCTTCCCCGGGCTCTACCTCGTCATCACCGGCACGCCGGCGTTCTACGACGGGCCGCAGGGCGTGCAGCGGCTCGCCCCGCTGGCCCAGCGACTGGCGGTCGACTTCACCACCGACGCCCGGTTCGACAACCCTCGGGCGGTGCAGATCCGGCTTGCGGGCTTCACCGTTGACTCGCTGGTCGAGCTGGGCGGCCGCGTGCGGGACCTCTACGCCGACGGTTCC
Source organism: Micromonospora sp. 4G55 (assembly GCF_016803375.1). Lineage (NCBI taxonomy): Bacteria > Bacillati > Actinomycetota > Actinomycetes > Micromonosporales > Micromonosporaceae > Micromonospora > Micromonospora sp. 4G55. The sequence continues at coordinate 3,342 of NZ_JAEVHN010000017.1, read as the reverse complement.
GCCACCCCGGACCGGGTGCGTTCCCTGGTCGACGACGCGTACCTTGGCCAGTTGGCGCAAGCCGTCGCTGGTGGGCTGGGTGGCAAGGTGGGGGTGGCGCCCCGGCTGTTTCTCAAGAAGCTGGTCGGGGAGGTGCTCGACCGAGTCGACCAGTTCGACAGCTTCGACCCTCGACAGCACTACGCGCTCACTCTGTCGACCGCTGAGATGACCGACATCGAGCGGAACGCGACCAGGGCCGACGAGATTTCGCTCGACCTCTCCGCGGACCGCTGATGGCCGGCGCGGACCTGCTACACCCGGTCGTGCTGCACCACGTGGTGAACTCGCTGCAGTGGCCCGGACTGCGCCCCCTGCAGGAGGCGGCCGTCCAGCCACTGCTCGCCGGGGACGACGCCCTGCTCCTCGCACCGACGGCCGGCGGCAAGACCGAGGCGGCGGTGTTCCCGCTGCTGTCGCGGATGGCTCAGGAGAACTGGTCGGGCACGACTGTGCTCTACGTCTGCCCGCTCAAGGCGCTGCTCAACAACCTCCTGCCGAGGCTGGAGACGTACACCGGTTGGCTGGGCCGCCGAGCCGCGCTGTGGCACGGGGACACCACGATGGGGCGCCGTCGGACGATTCTCCGCGAGCGTCCCGACGTGCAGTTGACGACACCCGAGTCGTTGGAGTCGATGCTGGTCAGCGCCGCCGTGGACGAGGGCGAGTTCTTCCGCCACCTCCGTACGGTCGTCGTGGATGAGGTCCACGCGTTCGCCGGCGACGATCGGGGCTGGCACCTGCTGGCCGTGCTGGAGCGGCTCAGCCGGGTGGCGGGTCGGCCCATCCAGCGGGTCGGGCTCTCCGCGACCGTCGGAAACCCCGACGAACTGCTGCGCTGGCTGCAGGGCTCCGGCCGCACTAGCCGGCCAGGCCGCGTGGTGTCGCCGGTCGCTGTGGCCACCGCGTCCGCGCACCCGGCGAGGTGGAACTGGACTACGTCGGCTCTGTGCACAACGCCGCCAAGGTGATCGCCGCGTTGCATCGGGGCGAGAAGCGTCTGGTGTTCTGCGACTCGCGGGCGTTGGTGGAGGAACTCGGCCAGAAGCTGCGCGAGATGCAGGTGAAGACGTTCCTCTCCCACGCGTCCCTTTCCGTCGAGGAGAGACGCCGGGCCGAGGAGGCGTTCGCGCAGGAACGCGACTGCGTCATCGTGGCGACCAGCACGTTGGAACTGGGTATCGACGTCGGCGACCTGGACCGGGTCATCCAGATCGGTGCTCCACGCAGCGTCGCCGCGTTTCTGCAGCGCATCGGTCGGACCGGTCGGCGGCCGGGCACCGTCCGTAACTGCCTGTTCCTCGCTCTGGACGGTGACGGGCTGCTGCACGCGGCCGGGTTGCTCAACCTGTGGCAGGAGGGCTGGGTCGAGGCCGTCATGCCGCCGCCGGAGCCACGGCACATCGTGGCCCAGCAGATGCTCGCCCTGTCGCTCCAGCAGCACCGGGTGGGTGACCAACTGTGGCCGGAGGAGTGGAACGGACTTCCACCGTTCGACAGGAGTGCCGAGGTCATCGTGCGGCACCTGGTCGAGCACGGGTACCTCGACTCGGACTCCGGCATGCTGTTCATCGGTCCGGAGGCCGAACTGCGGTTCGGACGGCGCCACTTCATGGACATGCTCGCGGTCTTCACCGCGCCGCCGGAATTCACCGTGCTGTCGGGGCGTGCCGAGATCGGTCGGACCGACCCGGCACTGCTGACCGCGAAGGTGCAGGGACCCCGTCTGCTCCTGCTCGGCGGACGCAGTTGGCGGGTCACCCACATCGACTGGAAGCGGCGCCGCTGCTTCGTCGAGCCGGCGGACGGCGGTGGCAAGGCGTTGTGGATGACCGGAGCCTCACCGCAGGGCCTGTCGTACCGGATGACCCGGGCCATGCGGGATGTACTCGTCGGTGCCGATCCGAAGGTCGCGCTCACCGCACGCGCCACGACGAGGTTGGCGGCACTTCGCGATGACGCGACCGCCACGGTGCACGCCGAGGGCTCCGTGGTGGTCCGGGACAGAGAGGGCGAGGTCCGCTGGTGGACCTGGGCCGGTTTCCGGGCCAACGCGACCCTGATCGCCACCCTGAGTGACCTGGCCGACCCGACGCAGCGGTACGACGACGCCAGCATCCGGCTGCGCTCGGATCTGGATCGGGAGATGTGGCGGGTGGCGACGGCGGACGCTGGCCAGCGCATCTGCCTGCCTGACGTGACTGAGAAGGCGCTCGCAGGACTGAAGTTCAGTGCCGCCTTACCGCCACGCCTGGCGGCCGCAACGCTCGCTGTGCGGCTCGCCGACGTCGAGGCAGCCGCCGCGGTCCTCAAGGAACCCGTGCGGTTCGCCTATCTTTGATTTGCGTCGGCTGGGGCTTTCCGCAGCAGGCGCGTTGGCTCGGCGAGGAACTGCCAAACTCCCTAGTACCCGCTAGGTGGCGGCGGCGCAGTACACGCACTCGTTGCGCTCGGACCAGTCCTTGCGGTCCAGCGTCCCCGGATCGATCGCCCGGTGCCCGAAGTGCCGGCGTGCCGCCATCCGGAACGTCCACAGCTTCTCGGCGAACCGGTGGTACGCCTCGTGCCCCTCGGCGGTGCGCAGGTCCGCACCGGCGCGGATCAGCCGCTGCATGTCGACCAGCCGGTGGAACGCGTCCTCGCCCGCCACCACCAGCTCCGGCGTGCCGGACATCAGCAGCCGCTCCCGTTCCTGGTACGCCCCGGACTCACTCATCGCCCGGGTGGTCGCGGCGCGGTCACCGGCGGCGGTGTTGCGCAGCATGCTGTGCGCGGTTCCCAGGGCGAGCGCGAAGTCGATGCAAGTACGCCACCGGTCGAGGTCCCGGTCCCGGTCCCGGGTGTCCCGTTCCCGCCGCACGTCGACCAGGAAGCTGCCGGAGAGCGCGATGAGGGCGCCCGCTCCCGTGCTCAGCAACGGCATCCAGTCCATGCCGGACATCGTGCCATCCCCGGGGAAGCGGCCAAGATCGAGCCGAGAGGCGATTCTATGGGCGAGCGCACCGCCGCGCTGCCCCGTACCGCCGGCTCGCGCGTCTTCGATGAAGTCGGATTTCGGCAGTGGACACGACCGCCCGCACCCTCCATGCTGGCCTGCGCCAGGCATCGACGAGCGTTGCGGGGAGACCCGTACGGGGGCGCCGTCCGTCGCCGGGTGGCCGCCGCGCGCCCCCCCCGGTCGGTGTCCGTCCTCCGCGCCCGACCGCCCGTACGGCGGACCGGGTCGACGCCCCGGGTATCGCGATCTGAGGAGGACACGTGCAGGAGAAGAACACGGGCCGGCGCGCCCTGCTGCGGGGCACC
>NZ_JAEVHN010000016.1:0-30026 GCF_016803375.1 Micromonospora sp. 4G55 | reverse complement strand
CCGGTCAACGCCCTGTCGTTCTGCGGCGGCCTCCGGGCTCCCCGCTCTCCGCGCCAGCCGCCGGGCGTCAGGCGTGACGGCCGCAGAGCGACAGCGGCAGCGGCCGGCGCGCGCCCTGGCGGCGGCGTGTGCGGCCCGTCAAGGGCCGCCTTGAAGACGTACAGAAAGTTTGAACCACATCGCCGGCGGCCGGCTGTCCGACTCCGCTTGACGCGTTACACGGTGGCTTCAGTTGATGGGTGACGCATTGGCTGGCTCCGCAGGGACGGAAGCTACGGTTTCTGCGTGTCCATTGACCTAGAGGCGTCGGTGCTACGACCGGTCCCGCTCGCTGACGTGTTGACCGCAGCGCGGAGTACCCTGGCGGAGCTTCTCGGCATGGACGCGATACCCGAACTGAGCGTGGTCGTTGACCGACGTTATGAGCGGGGGCGCCGCGTCGGTGTCGGCCGGCGACTTGATGAGGCCCAACTGCTATCCACCACCATCGGCGACCCCATCGAGGCGCACTCCAACGGTTCGACTGGCTCGATCCACTATGAGATCGATATTTCGGGCTGCAATGACGGCGTCTGGCTGATGGTCATCGACCATGCTTCAGAGGCCGGCGGCGAAGTCGAGGCGGTCTTCAGTCCGCACCGCACATGTGTGGGTGTTGTCGTAGCGACGGCCATGGCGCTTGCCATCGCTGACCTCACCGGCGGAAAGTTCATCGACGAACAGATCCAGATGCTGCGACCCGGGCACACCGACCCGCGCCACGTCGTCACGGTCACTCGACTGCCGCATGAGCCGGGCGACTTCGCTCAGAGATGCGAGCGCTATCTACGCCAGTTCCCGCACCTCGGAGGCTGGCCGCGCGACGTATCGATGCCCTAGCTCACGCGCGTACAAGATCGTCTAGCCGGATGTGTAACGGATCAACTGAGTGCAATCCGTAACGCATCAAGTGGACCCCGACATCGCCGGCGGCCGGCGGCCGGCCGGCTTAATTCGCGTAGACCGCCGTGGCGTCGTCGCTGCCTTTGTTGCGGGGCCACTTGGTGCCGTTCGGGTCGGCTGCCTCGATTGCTCGGACCCGCCGGATCAGCTCGGTCGGGCCGTGCTCGTCCAGGACGTCCAGCACTCCTCGCCAGTCGAGCAGGTCGAACATCGTGACCAGGCGTGCGGCGCCATCGGTCAGCACTGCCAGCCGCCGGACAGCCGCAAGCGGAATCTGTCCGGTGATTGCGTGTGTGACGACGGTGGGATCTGCCGCAGCTACCCAGAAGCCTCCTGGCTGGTTCCGCAACGCCAACTCGGCGTGTTTCATCCGCAGGAGTGCTGCCTGCTTCTGCGCGGAGCCGAACGGGTACCGGTTGGCCTCGGCTCGCTCGGCCTGGGCCGTGGTGTCGACCCGGTCGTCGTTGAAGACCTCGATCCCATCGGTGGTCTCGACCACCACCGTCGTATCGCCGAGCACGAGGTACTGCAGCGCGTCTTCGGTCAGCCGGATCAGCGCGGTGGTCGCCGACGGGGTAGCGGGATGGTGGAGGTCACACTCGGGGTGCATCCTCGCCGTGATCCCGATGGCATCGGTCAGCACGTCGCCCAGCTTGCGGTCATCCTCGACGGCGAGGCCGGTGATGGTCGAGCCGAGCTTCGCCGCGTACCAGGCCACGCCGTGCACACAGCCGGTATCCGTGCGAGCTGTCGCACCGTCCAGGACGACGATCAGGCTCTGTGCAGCGGCGACCCAGTCCTCATTGGGCCGGAGCGCGTGGCCGGGGTCCGTCGCGGTCGCTACCCGCATCAGGCACCGTCGGGGCGGTACAGCGGTGTCAGCCGCTCGGTCGACAGGATCTTCCGCCGGTCCTTCGGGTCATAGACGCACTTGATGACCGTTGAGAACCGGCGGTTTTTCAGCTCCTTGTACAGCTCTGCGAGGTTGGTGGCGACGAAGTGGGCGGCACCGAGTGTGCCCTGTGCGTGGGTGCCTGCCAGGTAGAGGAAGGTGCCCTTGCCGTCCGGTCGGGGAAGCCGTCCTACGTATCCGTAGTCCGCGGTCTCACCTCGGTCTCGCGGCGAGCGGTAGTCCTGGCTTGTCGTCACGTCGTGGATGTACCAACCATCGTCATCGACGAGGTACCGCAGGTGTGGGTCCGCCTCCATGACCTGCGCCAGGAACGGCAGCAGCCGTGGGTTCGTCAGCACGATCAGGTTCGACCGGTTCAGGTGCACATGCCCCGGCGGTGGCACCACCTCGTAAGCCGACTCCAAGCCGACGGTGCGGGCCAGCTCGGCCAGCATCTCGTACGCGGTGAATGACTCGACCGACACCACCTCACCGGGGTCGTGCCGGTTTGCTTCCTGCTTGCCGCCGATAGCAACGGTCAACTTGCCGGCGCCCAGGAACGCGCGCTCTGGCCGAACGCCTGTTGAAAGCAGTTGCGATACGCGGGAGCGAGACATGCCGAGCAGGTCAGCAATCCGTCCCTGCGTCATGCCCCCGGCAAGCAGCTCTTCGATAGTCTCCCGCCGCACCCGGGACAGCTCAGTGATGGCCACCTGGTACTCGTCGATCAGAGCGCTGACCGTCCGGGCGCGTTCGGCCGGGTCTTGGATGCTCGCCGCGCTGGCCGGGTCAAGCACTGCGGTGTCCTCTCTGTCCAGGGGGCTAACTACAGCCTAGTTTGTCGCTTGCCCTTACACCCTCAACTGCTCGGACAGACTCCCTCAACAATCTTGTTTAGGGGGGTTTACAGCCCTGGTTGAGCCTGCTTGACTGTTTTCAAGCCCGCAAACGCCCGATGTTGATGGGGCTTAACAGACGAGCAGTCGTCCACCGGGGACGCGCTCACGACACAGGAGGTCAGTTGTGAAGCTGTACATCGCCACCGAGGGCAAGCAGGTCACGGTGTCCAAGGACCCCGAGCCGAAGAACGACCAGAACGGCAACCAGCGGTCGGAGAAGAACACCGGCCGGCCCATGTGGTCCACCCAGGTCTTCGTTCTCGACGAGACCGGCGGTGAGGTCATCACCATCACGACGGCTGGTGAGAAGCCGGGCGTGAAGGTGGGACAGCTCATCGCCGTCGAGCAGTTGGAGGCCATCCCGTGGGCGACCAACGGGCGCAACGGCACCGCGTTCCGCGCCATCTCGCTGAAGCCGCTGGCTGGTAACTCGGCCGCCAAGTAGTCCTTTGCACACCGTGCTGTGTGAGCCTCTGTGGTGTCGGCGAAGCGGCCTGATGGTCCGCTGACCTGAGATCCAAGGTCCGGGAGTGGTTCCGACTCCTACATTCCCGGCCCGTCACCACCAGTGGTGGTGGCATCCCCCCGCAAGAGCTGGCGCGGGGTCGGTCCGACTCCTACATCTGCCGACCCCGTGCCCTCCAACTCATCCGACCCAACTCGCATTGGGAGGACTCGTCGTGTCCAAGTCTAGCCCTCGCCGCCCCTTCGGGAAGTCCACCGGAACGGTGACGGTCATCGAGGCCAAGGTCCACCGCTCCTCGGCCAGGCGGGCTCGCCTGGCGTTCATCCTCACGGCGGTCATCGTCGGCCTTCTCTCGGCCGTGGTGGCCGCTTCCTACATGCACCCCATCCTCGCCCTGTTCTTGGGTGCGGCCATCGGTGTCCCGCTGGGCGGGCTCGCCTGGGTGCTCGTGCGCATCTGGCCGGTGCTGCGGCTGCTCTGGTGGTGGGCCACCGAGATCGTGCTCACCACAGGCGTCATCACCTTCTGGGTGCAGCTCGCCAACCACACCAGCACCCCGGTCACCCTCGTGGTGGTCGCCCTGGTCGCCGGCGTTCCCGCCGCTGTTCCGGCCTGCCGCCGCGCCGTGGTCGCCTGGACCTGGTGCCTGGTAGTGCGGCACCGGCTGCGCGTGTGCTTCGCGCAGTTCATCATCGCCAACCAGTCCGGCTCCCTCCCACTGATCCTGTGGGCCAAGCCCACCCCGGTGGGTGAGCGGGTCTGGGTCTACCTGCGCCCCGGCCTGTCCCAGGCAGACCTGGAAGCCCGTCTCGACCGCATCGCGGTCGCCTGCCACGCCGCCACCGCTCTGGTCGAGCGGGCCTCTGACGGCAACGCCGCGTACCTGCGGTTCGACATCAAACGCCGCGAGGTACTCACCGCAACGGTGGGCTCCCCGCTGGTCGACGTCATCAACCCCGACACCCCGACGGCCGACCGGCCTGCGCCGGTGATCCCGACGGCTCTGGACCTGCCCGACGTCGACGCACCCACCATCACCCTGCCCGTCCAGGGCAAGCCGGCCGCGAAGAAGCCGGCCACTGCCGCCAACGGCAGCAAGCCCGCGGCTTCGACGTCGCCGGATGCCGACGACGTCTCCGACTGGATTTAACCGACCAATCACCCCAGGACGCGGAGAGCCTCCTCGGCTCGTTCGTGTGGCTCTCCGCGCCCACCAACAGCCCAAGGAGGGCACCCATGACAACCACGGCACCCGCCCCCTCGTCGGGGGTTCCGGTGGGGCCTGGCCTGTCGATGTTCGACCCCATCTTCATCGGCATCGACGAATTCGGTCAGCCCGTCTACATCACCCTCGCCTACCGCAACCTCCTCGCCGGCGGCGAACCCGGCGGCGGCAAGAGCGGTCTGCTCAACGCCATTGCCGCCCACGCCGCCCTGGCCGTCGACTCCCGCCTCGTCCTGTTGGACGGCAAGCTCGTCGAGCTCGGCCAGTGGGAAGACGTGGCTGACGCGTTCATCGGCCCCGACATCACCGAAGCCCTGACCGTCCTGCGACGGCTCCAGGTCGTGATGAACAACCGCTACGCCTGGCTGCGCGCCCATGGGCGCCGCAAACTCACCGCGCTTGATGGCCTGTCGGTCATCACCGTCCTGGTCGACGAGATCGCCTTCTACTCCGCGACCGTCGGCAGCAAGCAGGAGCAGGAAGAGTTCGTCGCGCTCCTGCGCGACCTGGTCGCACGCGGGCGTGCCGCCGGCATCCCCGTGGTCGCCGCCACTCAGCGGCCGTCGTTCGACATCATCCCCACCAGCCTGCGGGACCTGTTCGGCTACCGCGCCGCGTTCCGCTGCACGACACCCAACTCGTCGAACATCGTCCTCGGTCACGGTTGGGCTGAGCAGGGCTACTCGGCCACCGATATCCAGCCCACCAACCAGGGCGCGGCCTACCTCATCGCGGAAGGCGGGGTTCCCCGCCGCATCAAGGTCGCCTACCTCACCGACGCGCAGATCGCCGGCATCGCCGACTACGCCGCCTGGATCCGCCGGCCCCGGCCGTTACCGGCTCTGGTCCCCGACCTCACCCGAGTCGACTTCGGGAGGGTGGCATGACCACCCGAGAGCGGACCTACGCCCGCGCCAACAACCAGCGGGCGGCGCAGTTCGTCGAGCTGTGGATCGTCGCCCAACCGGCGGAGATCGCCGCGATGGTCCGCGTTGCCTCGGCCAGCGGCCGACTCGTCTTCCTGTCCGCGCCGACCCCGATGGGCGGCGACGACACCCGCCACCGCCGCTACCTGCGGCTGCGCACCCAGTAATCGGCCGACAGGACCGGACCACGCCTGGCAGCAAACGCCGGTCCTGCCGACCACCCACCAACAGCCCTACCGAAAGGACGTGGCTGCCATGAAGGCTACCCAAAACCCACCCACCACAGCACCGGTCACCCCCGCTGACCTGCTGCGGATGGCTGCCCTCTACCTACGCCGGCACGGCTGGCACCAGGGCACCTACTACGCCCCCACCACCAACACCCCCACCCCGCCGGCCTGCGCCGCCGGCCATCGGCATCGCCTGCGCCGGCCACCGCGTCGAGCACTTCTCCCAGCTCGACCCCGGCACCCTCGGCGACTACCTGACCGTCATGGCCGTGTTCGTCGACCACCTCGACAACTTCGCGCCGGTCTTCTTCATCGACGAGGACGGCTACCTCCTCGACGAGCACACCTCCCCGTACTCGTGGAACGACGACCCGACTCGCACCGCCGAGCAGGTCGTAGCGGCTCTGGAAGCCGCCGCTGACGAGTGGGACCGCCTCCACACCGACGGAGGCGAGAACCGATGAGCACTGTCAAGCCCACCTTGACGCCTTGCGTGCCCCAGCAGAAGCGGCGGGATGTTGTGGAGAACGACGAGTTCGCCGCCTTCACCCGGCGCATCATTCGCGCCCACGGCCGCCGCGTCGCCACCGGCGACGTCGAAGCCCTCCGCGACCTCGTCGCTCTGTCGGCCAACCTCGACGACGCGATCGGGGAAGCCGTCATCGGGCTGCGGGCCTTCGGCTACTCCTGGTCCGAAATCGGCTCCCGCCTCGGCATCACCCGCCAAGCCGCCCAGCAGCGCTGGGGAGGCCAGCCATGACCACCACCAGCTTCCCGACCTACCCCTACCGGCTGGCACCTGACGGGCTGGCCACCCGCCGGCAACTACGCGCCGCCGGCCTCCGCCCCGGCGGTCACGACCCGGTCGCGCAGATCCTCTGGCGGCGCGGCAAGCGCGTCGCCTACCTCTACCGCCTCGACCTCGCCGCCCCGAAGCGGACTGCCACGCCCGCTCAGCGGGAGGCCATCGCCAAGGCCCTGCGCGCCCGCCGCACCTGCCGGGTCTGCGGGCTGGTGCAGCCCTACTACATCCCCCGCCGCTACGGCTGCTGCCTCGAATGCCACGGAGGTGCCCAATGACCACCGCCCTCATCAACCTCGCCGCTCAGGAGCGGATGACCCCGGACGACTACGTCGTGACCGTCATTGCCGGTGACTTCGCCTCCCGGGGCGAGCTGTCCTTCGAACGGTTCCTGTCCGGCTACTACGCCGAATCGCTGCGCATCATCCACGAAGCCCACCTCACCGACTGCACCGCCGCCGACGGCGAGCACTGCGCCACCTGCAACGGCATCCGGGTCGGCCTCGCCGGCCTCATCGCCGAAGAACGCGCCGTCACCTCCGGGGAGGTGACCGATGCCCAGCGCTGACCGGAGCACCGGCACCCGCATCGAGGGCCTGGTCCTGGTCCTCATCCTCCTTACCGTTGCCGGCTTCGCCGGTGCCGCCTCGTTCACCCACGTCAAGGACTGGACCCTCGCCAACTCGCCCACTGGTACCGGCGAGTGGTTCGGCTGGGCCAACGCCGTCATCTCCGAACTCGTCCCCATCGCCTGTCTGCTGACCATCCGCCGACGCCGCCGGGCCGGCGCACCCATCGGCTACCCGCTGTTCCTGCTCATCGCCGCCGCCGGCCTGTCCCTGGCCGCGCAACTCGCGGTCGCCAAGCCCGGCATCTCCGGCTGGCTCCTGTCCGCCGTCCCCGCCCTGGCGTTCATGGCCCTGGTCAAACTCGTTCTCGCCCCCGCCCCTACCGCGCGGGAAGACACCCCGGCCGACGAGCCGCCGAACCGATCCGCGTCCAGGTGGCCGAGCAGGTCACCCCGGAGCCGGCACCGCCGGCCGCCATCGCCCCCGCCCCCGAGCCGGCCCTGGCCGCCGAGCCGACTCCCGCCCCGGCTGTCGAGCCTGACCCCGTGACTGTCCCGACTCACTTGCTGCCCACCGCACGCTTCGCTGCTGTGCAGCACGAACAGGCCACCGGCCAGCCCATCACCGCTGATGAACTCTCCCACCGGCTGAACATCGCCCCGGCCGTCGCCCGGCAGCTCCTGACCACCATCGCCGGTGGTGCCCGATGACCATCCACCTCGTCGACATCGAGCAGGTCACCCACACCTGCCCGGCTTTCACCGGCCCGCACCCGTTCGACATCCGTCGCACCCTCGTGCACGCCATCCCCGGCGGTCCCTGCCGGGCACCGGTCACCATCCGCTGCGGCGAAACGATCGCCCAGATCCCGTGCCGTCGGCACGAGCCGGCCAAGCGCCAGTGCGGCGCCTGCCGGGTCATCGTCACCGAACGCACCATCACCACCCGCCACCTCACCGAGGTCGACGGCTGATGGCCTCGACGCTGGACCTCACGCCCCGAGCCACGGCCCGGGGTGTGGGCTCGAACGCCGACACCATCGCACCCGTCTACGCCTACACCGCCGCCGGCTCCGCGTTCGAACGCGCCACCCGCCCGGACTACTTCGGCTGGCTGGAACACGTCCGCGCCGCCGCCGGCTGCACCCGCCCCATCCGCCTCGCCGGCCAACTCCTCACCGTCGAGCAGGGCACCGGCCGGGTGCTGGAGCAGCGGGACACCGACGCCATGCCCGATGCCGCTATCTACACCGCCTGCGGCAACCGGCGGGCCACGGTCTGCCCCTCCTGCGCCCAGACCTACCAACGCGACGCCTACCAGCTCCTGCGCGCCGGCCTCATCGGCGGCAAAGGCGTCCCCGAGACGGTTTCCGAGCACCCGGCGGTGTTCCCCACCTTCACCGCCCCGTCTTTCGGGCCGGTCCACGTCCGCGTCGTCAAGCGGCACACCTGCGCCAACCGGAAGCGCTGCGACTGCCGCGCCGAGCCCTGCCACGCCCGCCGCGACACCGGCCTCTGCCCCCACGGACGCCCGGCGGTTTGCTGGGCTCGCCACGAGCCGGGTGACGCGGTGCTCGGGCATCCGTTGTGCCTGGACTGCTACGACCACGACCACCAGGTCGTCTGGAACCTCTACTCCGGCGAGCTGTGGCACCGCACCAAGCAAGCCGCGGAACGCCACCTCGCCAAGCTCGCCCGTCGCCGGGGCATCCCCCGCGTCCGAGTCGTCACCGCCGCCGGCAACGTGCGGAAGGTTCCGCCGGTCCGGCTGTCGCACGGCAAAGCGGCGGAGTTCCAGGCACGCGGGGCCGTGCATTTCCACGCCCTGGTCCGCCTCGACGGCGTCGACCCCGACGACCCGACCGCTGTCGTCCCGCCGCCAGCCGGGTTCACGGTCGCCGACCTGAGAGACGCCCTCCGGCACGCCGCCGAGCAGGTCGCCTTCGCCACCCCCGGCCACCCCGATCGGCCCGGCGGCTGGCCCATCGCCTGGGGCGAGCAGGTCGACATCCGACCCATCAGCCTGACCGGTCGCGGTGAGGTCACCGACAGCATGGTCGCCGGATACCTTGCCAAGTACGCCACCAAAAGCACCGAGGTAACCGGGCACCGCTCCGTCAGGCTCAACGCCGACACCATCGGCGACTACGCCGACCCCGACGGCGACCACACCGCCCGCCTCATCGACGCCTGCTGGCGCATCGGCCGACCCACCGGCACACCCGTACCGCTGTCCCAACGGCCCCGCGACCACCGGCCACGGCCCGGCTTCGTCCAGCGCTGGCAGTGCCCCGACTGCGGCACCCACACCCGCTACCCCGCCTGCCCCGTCTGCGTCGCCCAGCGTCAAGCCGCCCTTGACACCGGACCGGTGAAACCGGCGACGGCCAACCCTTACGCCCGGCTGCGCCGGTGGGCACACATGCTCGGCTTCGGCGGCCACTTCCTCACCAAAGCCCGCCGCTACTCCGTCACCTTCCAACTCCTGCGCGACACCCGCGTCACCTTCCGCAGGCACGAGGACCAGGACCACGAGCAGCCCGGCGCTCTGCGAGCCGTCGACCACCACGACGACACCACCCTCATCGTCGGCACCCTCACCTTCGCCGGCGTCGGCTGGCACACCACCGGAGACGCACTCCTCGCCAACACCGCCGCCGCCCTCGCCCGCGAACGACGAACCACCGGCCGCGAAGAACTCGCCCACGAACTCAGCACCACCTGCGCTGATGCGGCACCCGCCGCAGCCTGAACCCTGCCCGGTCGCACGAGGAAGGCCATCCGTTGGACACCCCCACGCCGATCACTCCTCGCGTGCTGCGCGTCGAGGAAGCCGCCCGAGCGCTCGGCATCGGCCGTTCGCTCGTCTACGACCTGATCCGCTCCGGCCGGCTGCGCTCCTTCAAGGTCGGCAGCCGCCGCCTCATCCCTGCCGCCGCCATCGACGAAGTCATCGCCATCCTCACGGAAGAAGCCGCATGATGCCCAAACCACGCCAGCCCAGCGCCCGCCGGAATCCCAACGGCGAAGGCTCCATCTACCAGCGAGCCAGCGACGGCCGCTGGGTCGGACAGGCATACGTCCTCACCACCGACGGCAGTCGCAAGCGCAAGTTCGTCTACGGAGCAACCTGGGAGGAAGCCCACGGCAAGCTCGTCGACCTGAAGTCCAGATCCCAGCGCGGCATACCGGTGCCCGACCGGGCCTGGAAGCTGGCCGACTATCTGCCCTACTGGCTGACCGCCTACGTCAGCGACCTCAAGCCCACCACCGCCCGAGGGTATGAGAGCGCCGTACGGCTGCATCTGATGCCGGCCCTCGGCACCAAGCGCCTGGATGGCTTGCAAGTTCAGCACGTCAAGGCGTTCATGGACGGGTTCCGCAACAAGTGCCTCTGCTGCACCAACGGCCTCGACAAGATCCGTCCGGCCGACCGCCGATGCTGCTCCGTCGGCCGCTGCTGCGAGCGCTACCCCAGCGCCAGGCAGATCCAGTTCGTGCACGCGGTGCTGCGCAACGCGCTCCAACACGCTATGCGCGAAGAGCTGGTGTCCCGGAACGTCGCCAAGCTGGTTCGCGTCCCCTCGCCCCGTTACAAGGTCGGCAAGGGGCTCTCCGTCGAGCAGGTACGCAAGATTCTTGCTGCCGCCGCCGGTCACCGACTCCACGCCCTCTACGTCGTGGCTGCCACGATGGGGCTGCGGCGCGGTGAGCTGGTCGGGCTGCGCTGGTCGGACGTCGACCTGGACGAAGGCACCCTACGGGTGCAGCAGACCGTGCAACGGGTCGCCGGAAAGCTTCACGTCCTGGACGCCAAGACCGAAGACTCCGAGGCCGTGTTGCCACTGCCCGAGGTCACCTGGCTCACACTCCTCGAACACCAGGAACGCCAGCAGGCGGAGCGTGCCGCGCTTGCCGAGGTCTGGGAGGACCACGACCTGGTCTTCCCTCGGAGCGGGGCACCCCACTGGAGCCCACCAACCTCAGCCGCTCCTTTGCTCGGCTCCGGGAGACCGCCGGCCTGCCCGGTGTCCGGCTGCACGACCTGCGGCACACCGTCGTGTCCCTGCTGATGGAGCTGGGCGTTCCCCCGCACGTCGTCCAGGCCATCGCCCGGCATGCCGACGTCAAGGTCACGCTGAAGGTCTACGCTCACGCCAACCTCGACGCGATGCGTCAGGCGCTCGGCAAGCTTGACGGGCGGCTGTCGTGAGCGCGTTGCTGTCAGCGTTGCTGTCATCCGGCCGACCGACGTCATCAGCCGCCGCGAAGGGCCTGGTGTAGGTGGAGCCCCCGGCCGGGATCGAACCGGCGACATCTCGCTTACAAGGCGAGTGCTCTGGCCAGCTGAGCTACAGGGGCGCGTGTGCCGACGTCAGCATAGCGACTGGTGTCCGAAAATCCCGCTCGGCAGGTGTCCCGAGCACGGAAAACGTCAATTTCCCGACCCCTGGGGCCGACGCATCGCCGTGGCCCGCGCGGCCGTCCGTGCCGATTGATACCCGGGCGTGCCTGACTGACCGGAATGCGTATGCGGTCCGTCCCACCCGCTGTCCCCTGTCTTGGCAGGGTGGGGAAAGCCGTTTACGGTGCAGTGACACGGACGACACCCCCGATCGGCTCCGGCCGCAGGGGACGTCGCCCGAGGACCGGCACCGAGGGTGCCGGTGGCTCCTTCACTCGGATCGTCCGGCACGTTCCTGCCGGTGAAAGGAAGCGCTCCACCATGGCTACGGTCACCTACGCGAAGGCGTCCCGGATCTACCCGGGCACCGAACGCCCCGCGGTCAACCAGCTCGACCTCCAGATCGGCGACGGGGAGTTCCTCGTCCTGGTCGGCCCGTCGGGTTGCGGTAAGTCCACCAGCCTGCGGATGCTCGCCGGCCTCGAGGACGTCGACGACGGCGCGATCTACATCGACGACCGGGACGTCACCCACCTGCCGCCGAAGGCCCGCGACATCGCGATGGTCTTCCAGAACTACGCCCTCTACCCGCACATGTCGGTGTACGAGAACATGGCGTTCGCGCTGAAGCTGCGCAAGACCTCCAAGGACGAGATCGACCGGCGGGTCAAGGAGGCGGCGGGGCTGCTCCAGCTGGAGGAGTTCCTCAACCGCAAGCCGAAGGCGCTCTCCGGTGGCCAGCGCCAGCGGGTCGCCATGGGCCGCGCGATCGTCCGCGAGCCGCAGGTCTTCCTCATGGACGAGCCGCTGTCGAACCTCGACGCCAAGCTCCGCGTGCAGACCCGTACCCAGATCGCCTCGCTGCAGGCCAAGCTCGGCATCACCACGGTCTACGTCACGCACGACCAGGTCGAGGCGATGACGATGGGCCACCGGGTGGCGGTCATGCTCGACGGCGTGCTCCAGCAGGTGGACACCCCCCGCGCGCTCTACGACACCCCGGCCAACGTCTTCGTCGCCGGCTTCATGGGCTCCCCCGCCATGAACATCAAGACCGTGCCGCTGAACGAGCAGGGCGCCTCCTTCGCCGACCTGCACATTCCGCTCACCCGGGAGCAGGTCGCCGCGGCCAAGGAGGAGGGTGGCGACGGCAAGGTGACCGTCGGCTTCCGTCCGGAGGACTGCGACCTGGTCAGCCCGACCGAGGGCGGTATGCCCGTCGTGGTCGAACTGGTCGAGGACCTCGGTTCGGACGCCAACGTCTACGGCCACGCCGCGCTCGAGGGCGCGAACGAGCGGTTCGTCGTTCGCACCGACCGGCGCACCATGCCGAACATGGGTGACACCGTGTTCGTCAAGCCGCGCACCGGCCGTAGCCACGTCTTCCACGCCGTCACCGGCCAGCGGATCTGACGTACCGGCTGCACTGACGTACGCGAAAGGGGCGGTCCGCTGTCGGCGGGCCGCCCCTTCTCGTCTGCGCGTGCGCTGGTCGGTCAGACCTCGGCGGCGCGGCGGCGGGCCACCTCGGCGAGGGTGACCGCGGCGGCGACGCTGGCGTTGAGCGACTCCACGTCGGAGATCATCGGGATGCTGACGGTCAGGTCGCAGGTCTCCCCGACCAGCCGGGACAGCCCGCGCCCCTCCGAGCCGACCACCACGACCAGCGGGCCGACGGCCGCTTCCAGGTCGTACAGGTCGGTTTCGCCGTCGGCGTCCAGGCCGACCACCATGAAGCCGGCGTCCTGACAGGCCTTGAGCGACCGGGTCAGGTTGGTGACCTGGGCTACCGGCACCCGCGCGGCCGCGCCGGCGCTGGTCCGCCAAGCGGTCGCGGTGATCCCGGCGGCCCGCCGCTCGGGTACGAAGACACCCTGCGCGCCGAACGCGGCGGCGGAGCGGATCACCGCGCCCAGGTTGCGCGGGTCGGTGACCCCGTCCAGCGCCACCAGCAGCGGGGCGCTGGACTCCACCGACGCGGCGAGCATGTCCTCGAAGGGCTCGTAGGCGAAGGGCGGCACCTGGAGGCCGACGCCCTGGTGCAGCACCCCGCCGGTCATCCGGTCCAGCTCGGCGCGGCTGATCTCCAGGATGGCGATGCCCCGGTCGGCGGCGGTGCGGATGATCTCGTTGACCCGGTCGTCGGCGTCGATGCCCTGCGCGGTGTAGAGCGCGGTCGCCGGCACGTGCGCGCGCAGCGACTCCAGCACCGGGTTGCGGCCGACCAGCAGCTCCGGGGTGTCCTTCGACGGGTTGGACTTGCGGCCCGGCGCGACCCGGGGGCCGGAACGACCGGTGGGCTTACCGCCCCGGCCGCCCGTGCCACGGGCCGCCGGAGCACCCCGGCCACCGCCGCGACCCCAGGTGGTGTCCTTGCTGCCCGGCTGGCCGATCTTGGGGGCGCGCCCTCCTCGGCCGCCGCCCGGCGCTCCTTGTCCTGCTTCCAGGCGGTGCGCTGCGGCAGCTTCTCGGTGCCCGAGTACGCCTTGTGCCAGGGCCGCTCGTCGGCGGGCAGGGTCTTGCCCCGGCCCCCGAGGGAGTCCTTGTTCTTGCCACCGGAGCCCTTGGGGGCACCTGCCTTCGGCGTCAGTCGCCGGCCACGGCGCTGCGAGTTGCCGGCCATCAGTCCTGCTCTCCAATAGTCCAACGGGGGCCCTGGGGGGTGTCCTCGACCACCACGCCGGCCTGCTTGAGCTGGTCGCGTACGGCGTCAGCGGCGGCCCAGTCCTTGCGGCCGCGGGCCTGGGCACGCTGCTCCAGGGCCAGCGCGACCAGGGAGTCGACCACGCCGCGCAGGTCGTCGGCGCGGTCGCCGCCGGTCCAGGCCGGGTCCAGAGGGTCAACCCCCAGGATATCCAGCATGGCGCGCGCGGAGGCCAGGGTCGTGCGGACGGTCACATCGTCGCCGGCGGTCAGCGCGGTGTTGCCGTCCCGGACCACCTCGTGCAGCACCGCGAGGGCGGCGGAGGTGTTCAGGTCGTCGTCCATCGCCGCGACGAAGCCGGTCGGCAGCTCGCCGAGCTGCCCGCCGCCGACCCGCTCGGCGGCCCGCTGGACGAAGCCCTCGATCCGCCGGTACGCCACCGCGGCCTCGCGCAGCGCGTCCTCGGAGTAGTCGATCCGGGAGCGGTAGTGCGCGGCGGCGTAGTAGTAGCGCAGCTCCACCGGGCGCACCCCGAGCGAGTCGACGTACGTCAGGTCGAGGGCGTTGCCGAGCGACTTGCCCATCTTGGCGCCGCCGATGCTGAGCAGGCCGTGGTGCACCCAGTACCGGGCGAAGGGCAGCCCGGCGGCCTGGGACTGGGCGAGCTCGTTCTCGTGGTGCGGGAACGTCAGGTCCAGCCCGCCGCCGTGGATGTCGAACTCGGCACCCAGGTAGCGCCAGCACATCGCCGAGCACTCGATGTGCCAGCCGGGGCGGCCCCGGCCCCACGGCGACGGCCAGTAGGCGTCGGCCGGCTCGTCCGGCTTGGCGCCCTTCCAGAGCGCGAAGTCACGCGGGTCGCGCTTGCCGCGCTCGGGGGCGTCCCCGGCGGACTGCATGTCGTCGGGCGACTGCCCGGACAGCGACCCGTACGCCGGCCAGGAGGCCACGTCGAAGTAGACGTCGCCCGAGCCGTCGGTGGCCGGGTAGGCGTGCCCGGTCTCGATCAGCTCGGCGATCAACTGGTGCATCTCCGGGATGTGCCCGGTGGCGCGCGGCTCGTACGTCGGCGGCAGCACGTTCAGCGCCCGGTACGACTCGGCCAGGATCAGCTCGTTGGCGTACGCGATGGACCAGAACGGGGTGCCCCGCTCCATCGCCTTGACCAGGATCTTGTCGTCGATGTCGGTCAGGTTGCGGATGAAGGTGACCTCGTAGCCGGCGGTGAGCAGCCAGCGGCGCAGCACGTCGTAGTTGACGCCGGAGCGAAGGTGGCCGATGTGCGGCGGGGCCTGGAGAGTGAGACCACACAGGTAGACCCCCACCTTGCCGGCTTCCCGCGGGACGAAGTCCCGCACCGATCGGGTGGCGGTGTCATACAGGCGTAGCGTCACCGTACAAGGGTAGCCGTCCACGCATTCCGGGGTCGCCCGGAGCCGGGTCGTACGCTGCGTGCTGTGGAGACGACGGCGAGGTCCGGCGAGCCCGGGGACGCGGCGGTCCGGCCCGGGGAGACGGCGCAGACCCTGGACCGGGGCCTGCGGCTGCTGCACCTGGTGGCCGACGCTCCGGCCGGGCTGACCGTGACCGAGGCGGCGAACCGGTTGGGCATCGGCCGGGCGGCCGTCTACCGGCTGGTCGGGGCGCTGACCGGGCACGGGATGCTGCGCCGGGACGGCGACGGCCGGCTGCGCCTCGGCGCCGGTGTGCTGCACCTGGCCCGTCGGGCCCAGCCCCCTGCTCGCCGAGGGAGCGCTGCCGGCGCTGCGCCGGCTGGCCGAGCAGGCCGGCGCGACCGCGCACCTCACCGTGGTCGAGGGCGGCGAGGGGGTGGCGCTGGCGGTGGTCGAGCCGAGCTGGACGTCGTTCCACGTGGCGTACCGGACGGGTGCCCGACACCCGCTGGAGCGCGGGGCGGCCGGCCTGGCCATCCTCGCCGGCCGGTCGGGAGTGGCCGACCCGGTGAGCACCGTCGGGGAACTTCAACCCGGGGCGTACGGGGTGGCGGCGCCGGTGCTGGGGGTGCCGGGTCTGGAGGCGAGCGTCGGAGTGGTGGCGCTGGCCCCGCTGGACGCCGACACGGTCGGCGCACAGGTGCTCGCCGCCGCCCAGTCGATCGCCGCCGCCCTCTCCTGATTCGCCGACCCTCAGGCCCCTCGACCCATCCGGCCCGCGATCGACTCCGCTTGCGGCGAGTCGCGGTGTCCTGACGCGCCGAACCGCCACACACCGCAAAGCGAGTGGATCAAGGCGCGGCGCTCTAGCAGAGCGGGCCTGTTGGGCGGGCGTTGAGGGACGTGGCAGCCATCACCACAACACCGATGCGGGTTGCGCCAGACGGGCGTCCGGATTGGACGCTTATCCGGCTTTGACCGGCTGGAGGGCGGCCAGCGCGGCCGGGAGCGCGGCCAGGCCGGCGATCTCGGCGTCGGGTCGTACCCCCGGCGGGCAGGGCAGACCGAGCCGGTTGAGCCAGATCCCGCGCAGGCCGGCGCACTGCGGGCCGACCACGTCGTGGGCGGGCGAGTCCCCGACGTACGCGATCTGCTCCGCCGGCACACCCGCGGCCTCGATCACCGCCGCGTAGAACCCGGGGTCGGGCTTCTTCGGCAGGCCGTCGTCGTGCGCGTACCGCTCGAAGGCGAACTCGCCGGCGAGCCCGCAGCGTTCGGCGCGGCTGTTGCCGTTGGTGGCGTAGCCCAGCCGGAACTGGCGGCGCAGCGTGGCCAGCGCGGGCAGCACGTCGGCGTAGGGCCGGGTCAGCGCGAACCGCCGGGCGAAGAAGAGCGCCGCCAGCTCGTCGAGGCGCTCCGCCAGGCCGGCCCGCGCCAGCGAGCGGGCCAGCGCGGCCCGCCGGATCTCCTGCACCGGGGCCGCGCTCATCGCACCGAAGACCGCGCCCCAGTCCGACTCCAGGTCCGCGAACGACACCTCGGCCGCCGCCGGGGTCAGCCGCCGCATTTCTTCCAGTACGGCCGCCAGGCGCCGGTCACCGCCGGGCGCAGGTCGAGCAGGGTCTCGTCGGCGTCGAACACCAGCACGGTCAGCACGGCACCGACCATCTCACGTCAGGGCGGGTTCCTCGGCCGGGGTGTCCGACCGTTCCACCCGGTCGCCGCGCAGCTCGTCGAGGCGGACCAACGCCACCCCGGCGACGATCAGCGCGCCGCCGAGCAACTGCACCACGGTGGGCAGTTCGCCCAGCACCAGCCAGGCGATGAGCACCGCGAACATCACCTCGGTCAGCCCGACGAAGGACGAGAGCCGGGCGCCCAGGATCCGCGTCGCCGCGATGCCGGCCTGGTACGCGATCACCGCGGCGACCAGCGACAGCCCGACGATCGGGACCAGCCAGCTGGTGCGCTGCCCGGCGAACTCCACGTCGCCGAAGGTGGCCCGCAGCGGCAGCACCCCGACCAGCCCGAGCAGGGCGAGGATGGCGGCGCCGATCGCCATGCCGCCGCTGGCCATGGCGACCGACGGCAGCGCGGGGTCGACCCGGGCGGCGAGCACGAAGTAGCCGGCCAGTCCCACCCCGGCCCCGAGCCCCCAGAGCACACCCACCGGGTCGAGGCGGCCGGTGCCGGTCAGGTCGAGCACGAAGGCCAGGCCGGCCAGCGCGGCGACCGAGCCGACGACGGTGAGTCGTCGGGGGCGCTGCCCGTGCACCAGCCACATCCAGGCCACCACCAGGATGATGCCGAGGTACTCCAGCAGCAGGGCCACGCCCACCGGCAGGTAGCGGACGGCGTTGAAGAAGCACGCCTGGGCGGTGGCGACACCGAGCAGGCCGAAGACGCTCACCGGGCCGAGGGTGCGACGCAGCACGGCGCCCTTGCCGCGCAGCGAGAGCACCGCCGGCACCGCCAGCACCAGGGCGGCGATCCCGACCCGGGCGACGACGACCGCCTCGGCCGACCAGCCGGCCTCGATCAGGGAGCGGGCGAAGGTGCCCGAGGTGGCGAAGGTGACGGCTGACAGCAGGGCCAGCCCCAGCCCCGCGCCGGCGGATCGTTCGTGCATCGGGCTCTCCTCGCCGGTAGTTGTCATGACCGAACAACGCCTATGCTGGTGACGCTAACGGCCGACTCTGACAGGAGTCAAGTTGCTCTTTGCCCATGACACCGAATGTGGGTTGATCGCCGCGACCGCCCTGGTGAACACCGACGACCCGGAGGACGAAGGGCTGCCCGACGTCGCGGCGCTGGACCGGTTCGTGGTCGCCCACGGCTGGACCGGCCGGCACGAACACACCGAGGCCGAGCTGCGGGCGGTCCGCGAGCTGCGCCCCCGGCTGCGCCTGATCTGGCACGCCGACGTCGACGAGATCGTCGCGGTCGTCAACGAGTTGCTCCGCGAGTCCCACGCGCTGCCCCAGCTGATTCGGCACGACGACGAGCCGTACCACCTGCACGCGGTGCCCCGGGACGCGCCGCTGGCCACCCGGATGGCGGTCGAGGCCGCGATGGCCCTGGCCGACCTGGTCCGCGCCGGCGAGCTGGGCCGGCTGCGGATCTGCGCCCACCCGGACTGCGAGAACGTGCTGGTCGACCTGTCGAAGAACCGGTCCCGCCGGTTCTGCGAGGCGGGCTGCGGCAACCGGGCCGCGGTCAGCGCGTACCGGGCGCGGAAGGCGGCCACTCGCTCCTGAGCAGCTCGTACTCGACCTCGCCGTGCTCGGTCCCCGGGGCCGGGTCGTCGAAGTGCAGGTGGAAGGTGCGCACGTAGCGCAGGCCGGACTTCGCCATCACCTGCCGGGAGCGGGTGTTGACCGCCATCGTCTCGGCCCAGACGCGCTGGACGTCCAGCTCGGTGAAGGCGTACCGGATCAGCGCCCGGGAGCCCTCGGTGGCCAGGCCGCGCCCCCACGCGCCCCGGCGCAGCCGGTAGCCCAGTTCCGCCTCCTTGCCGTCGTCGGACGGGTCGAGCGCGAACCAGCCCAGGAAGTCGTCGCTCTCCCGGTCCTCCGCCGCCCAACGCCCCAGCCCGGGGTGCTCGTCGTACTGGCGCAGCAGCCGGGGCAACTGCTCGTCGCGCACGGTGGCGCGCGGGGTCGGCCGGCCGCCGGTCAGGAAGCGCATGACCTCCGGGTCGCTGTCCAGCTCGACGAGGTGGTCCACGTCGTCGGGGGTGAACCGGCGCAGCCGCAGCCGCCCGGTCTCCAGCAGCACGTCAGCGGTCATGCCGGGATGATGCCGCGCCCCACGCGCGCCGGTCGACCGATATCCCGCGCCCGCAGGTCGGGCTCAGGGGTGGGTCATGCGGAGGAGGTCGAGCGCCTCGTCGAGCTGGGTCTCGCTGAGCTTGCCGGAGTCCACGTGGCCCCGGGCGATCACCACCTCGCGGATCGAGATCTGCTTGGCCAGCGCCTCCTTGGCGATCGAGGCGGCCTCGTCGTACCCGAGGTGGCGGTTGAGCGGGGTGACGATCGACGGCGACCCCTCCGCGTACGCCAGGCAGACCTCGGCGTCCGCGACCAGGCCGACCACCAGCCGGTCGGCGAAGAGCCGGCTCGACGCGGCCAGCAGCCGGATCGACTCCAGCAGGTTGCGGCCCATCACCGGGAGCATCACGTTCAGCTCGAAGTCGCCCTGGGAGCCGGCGAAGGCGACCGTCGCGTCGTTGCCGATCACCTGCGCGCAGACCTGCCGCATCGCCTCGGCGACCACCGGGTTCACCTTGCCCGGCATGATCGACGAGCCGGGCTGGAGGTCGGGGATGCGCAGCTCGCGCAGGCCGGCGCGGGGGCCGGAGCCCATCCAGCGGATGTCGTTGGCCATCTTGTAGAGCCCGACGGCGACGGTACGCAGTTGCCCGGAGGTCTCCACCAGCGCGTCCCGCGCGCCCTGCGCCTCGAAGTGGTTGCGCGCCTCGGTCAGCGGCAGGCCGGTGGAGGCGCGCAGCCTCTCGATCACCTTCGCGGCGAAGCCGAGCGGGGTGTTGATGCCGGTGCCCACGGCGGTGCCGCCCAGCGGCAGCTCGGCCAGCCGGGGCAGCGCCCCCTCCAGCCGTTCCACGCCGTAGCGGACCTGCGCGGCGTACCCGCCGAACTCCTGCCCGAGGGTGACCGGCGTGGCGTCCATCAGATGGGTACGGCCGGCCTTGACCACCGTCTCGAACTCCGCCGCCTTCTCCTCCAGCGCACCGGCCAGGTGCTTCAACGCGGGCAGCAGGTCCTCGACCACGGCCTGGGTGGCGGCCAGGTGGATGGAGGACGGGAAGACGTCGTTGCTGGACTGCGAGGCGTTGACGTCGTCGTTCGGGTGCACGCCCCGGCCCAGCTCGCGGCTGGCCAGCGTGGCGATCACCTCGTTGGTGTTCATGTTGGACGACGTGCCCGAGCCGGTCTGGAAGACGTCGATCGGGAACTGGTCGTCGTACCCGCCGTCGGCCACGTGCGCGGCGGCGGCGGCGATCGCGGCGGCCACGTCCGCGCCGATCACGCCCAACTCCCCGTTGACCTGCGCGGCGGCGCCCTTAATCTGAGCCAGGGCCTTGATCTGGGCCGGCTCGATGCCGCGCCCCGAGATCGGGAAGTTCTGCACCGCGCGCTGGGTCTGCGCCCGCCACAGCGCCTCGATGGGCACCTCCACCTCGCCCATCGAGTCGCGTTCGATCCGGTAACCCGCTGCCTCTGGAGTCGTCACGCGTACCATCCTGCCGCGCCCACCGCCGACTCGCAGATGATCGCTCAGTCCAGCTCCGCCAGCAGCCGGACGACCTCGTGCTGGTCCGGCGACTCGGCCTGGCGGAACAGCGCCAGCGCCCGCATCCAGTGCGAGCGGGCGGCGGCCGGGTCGCTGGCCCGCAGGCAGTGGGCGATGCCGTCGAGCGCCCGAGCCTGCTCGTAGCGGGCACCCAGCCGGGTGGCGTCGGTGAGCACCCGACGGTGCAGGTCCAGTGCGCTGGACACATCGCCCTGGTCGAGGATCGCCCGGGCCAGCAGGTTACGCGACGCGCACTGGCCGATCCGGTCGCCCGCGTCGGTCATCGCGACGAGGGCCTCCCGGTGCCGGGCGGCGGCCCGATGCGGCGACCCCGCCTCGCGATCCAGCACGCCGGTCTCGTTGAGCAACTCTCCCTCACCGAAGCGGTTCCCCGCCCGGCGCTTGAGTTTCAGACCGGCGCGCAGCAGGCGGCTGGCCGGAGCACGGTCACCCATCCGGTGCCGGATCATTCCCAGGTGCCCGAGGGCGTTGCCGAGGTGCCGAGGATCCCCGGTCTCCCGGGCCACGAGCAGGTGGTTGCGGGCCACCCGCAGCGCGTCCTCGTACCTGCCCCACGAGAGCAGGACCAGCGACAGATTGTTCAGCAGGTTCGCCATCGGGACCGGCTCGCCCGCCTTGCGGGCAAGGATTCCCGAGGCCTCGAAGGTTTCCACGCCGCGCCGGTGCTCCCCATTGGCGGTGTACGCCGAGCCGAGGTTGCCGAGTGCGTTGCGTAGCTCCCGGGACAGCCCGAGCCGGCGGTAGATGCCCACCGCCATCTCCATCTGCCGGACCGCCTCGCCGAACCGTGCCAGCCGGTAGTAGGCCGAGGCGAGGTAGTTCAGCGTCATCGCCACGGCCTCGTCGTCACCGAGTTGCTCCGCGGCGCGCAGGCCGATGGTGTGCGTCTCGATCAGCTCGTCCAGATGACCGCCGTCGAAGTAGGCCTTCCAGCTGGCTCGGGCGAGCTGCCAGCAGTGCCGCAGGAAGCCCTCGGTCTCGGCCAGCCTGACCACCGCCGTCAGCGCCGCCCGGTTCTCGTCGAACCAGGTCCGGCCCTGACCCTCCGTGGCTGCCACCAGGTCGGGTCGGAGGGGCTCCGGCAACCGGGTGAGATGCGCACTGTTCGCCAGCTCGATGCTCCGGGCGATCGCGGCCGCAACCTGCAGGTGATGATCGAGCAGCCGCTGGAGGGCCATCCTCCGTTCCGTCGCCTGCTCCGGACGGGCGAGCAGCAGCCGGGCGTACTCGTGGATCAGGTCGTGCAGCCGGTACCGGCCCGGCTCGACCTCCTCAACCAGGTGCGAGTCGACCAGCTCGTCGAGCAGGTCCTGCGTCTCGGGCAGCGGCAACTCGGCGAGGGCGGCGGCGACCGGTTTGTCGAACCGCACGCCGGGGTGCAGGCCGAGCAGCCGGAACATCCGCTGGGCCGCCGGCGACACCTGGGCGTACGACAGGGCGAACGCCTGCCCCACCGAGCGCTGCCCGGCGGCCAGCTCGGCCAGCGGGCCGCCCCCGGTGACCAGCCGCTCGGCCAGGTCGGCGACCCGCCAGCGGGGCCGGTGCGCCAACCGCGCGCCGGCCAGTCGGATCGCCAGCGGCAGGTACCCGCAGCGGCGCACCACCTCGGCCGCCGCCTGCGGTTCGGCGGCCACCCGCTCCTGGCCGGCCACCCGGCCGAGCAGTTCGATCCCCTCGTCCGGGTCGAGGACCGGCAGGGACGAGGGTCGCCCCTCGTCCAGGCCGACCAGCCGGCGGCGGCTGGTGATCAGCACGAGGCAGTCCGGGCCGGTGGGCAGCAGCGGCGCCACCTGGTCGGCCCCGGCGGCGTTGTCCAGCACCACCAGGGCCCGCCGGCCGGCCAGCTCGCTGCGCCACACCGCGAGCCGGTCGTCCAGGTCCAGCGGGATTCGCTCCGCCGGCACCCCGAGCTGGCGCAGCAGCGTGGCCACCGCCGCGGCGGGCGTCAACGGGCTCCGTTCGCTGTGCCCGTGCAGGTCCACGAAGAGGTGCGCGTCCGGGTAGCGGTCCGCCAGGGCGGCCGCGACGTGCACGGCCAGGGCGGTCTTGCCGCTGCCGGCCATCCCGTCGATCAGCTGGATCCGGGCGCC
The DNA here is from genome assembly GCF_016803375.1 of Micromonospora sp. 4G55. Lineage (NCBI taxonomy): Bacteria > Bacillati > Actinomycetota > Actinomycetes > Micromonosporales > Micromonosporaceae > Micromonospora > Micromonospora sp. 4G55. The sequence goes on along the minus strand of NZ_JAEVHN010000016.1, from coordinate 7,209 downwards.
CTCGGACTCGATCTCCTTCACCAGGCGGGCCATCGTCTGCTGCCGGCCGGTGAAGTCACTGATCGCCCGGGGCAACGACCGGACGGGGGCGACCGGACGGTTGTCCGGCCCGCCCAGCGCCAGGTCGCCGGCGAGCACCCGCTGGTGCAGCTCCTGCAACGCCGCGCCGGGCTCGATGCCCAGCTCCTCGGCGTAGATCCGCCGGCCCTCCCGGTAGACCGCGAGCGCGTCGGCCTGCCGTCCCATCGCGGAGAGGGCGAGCATCAGCTGGCCGCGCAGCCGTTCCCGCAGCGGGTGCCGGTCGACGCTCTCGGCCAGCTCGTCGACCAGGTCGGCGGCCTGCCGCAGCCGCAGCTCGACGTCGACGCACTCCTCCAGGGCGGCGAGCCGCTGCTCGTCGAGGGTCTGTGCCCGCCGGCGCACGGCCCGGCTCCGGATGCCGCTCAACGCCGGGCCGCGCCACAACCCGAGCGCCTGCCGGTAGTGCCGGCGGGCCTCGGCCGGCTGCCCGGCCGCGACCGCGGCGCGGGCGGTCTCGACCGTACGGGCGAAGACCTCGAAGTCCAGGTCGGCCGGTTCGACGCGGACGCCGTAGCCGACCGGGTCGGTGACGATCACGTCGGCCGGGAGGCCGAGCGCGGCGAGCCGCTGGCGCAGCCGCGAGACGCAACTGTGCAGCTGGGCCTTGGCGGTGGCCGGCGGGCGTTCCTCCCAGACCGCGTCGACCAGTTCCTCCACCGGTACCACCCGACCGGCCCGCAGCAGCAGCATGGCGAGCACGACCCGGTCCCGACCCGCGGTGACGGTGGCCTCGCCGCCGCCGACCCGCAGAGGTCCCAGGATCCCGAACCGCATCCGCTCCCCCGCACGCCGTGTGCAACTTCCAGCAGCGTAGCCCGCCTGTGACAGATCGCCCCATCGAGGCGATAGCGATCCGATAGCGGAACGACAGCAGCGGGACCGACACTCGTCTGGGTTGTCGGTGACGGCATCCGACGGGGGCGGTGCGCCCGTCCGGGTGGGATTTCCGGGCGGGCGCACCGATGTCGAGGTACGACCAGACGAGCAGGGGCGCCGGGCCAGTGGCCCGACGCCCCGTTCTCCGTGTCGGAGGGGTCAGCGGCGACCGACGGTCAGCACCGGCTTGGTGACCTCGGCGAAGAAGTCGTTGCCCTTGTCGTCGACCACGATGAACGCCGGGAAGTCCTCGACCTGGATCTTCCAGACCGCCTCCATGCCCAGCTCCGGGTATTCGAGCACCTCGACGTGCTTGATGCAGTCCTGAGCGAGCCGGGCGGCCGGGCCGCCGATCGAGCCGAGGTAGAAGCCGCCGTGCTGCTGGCAGGAGCGGGTGACCTGGGCCGAGCGGTTGCCCTTGGCGAGCATCACCTGGGAGCCGCCGGCGGCCTGGAACTTCTCCACGTAGGCGTCCATCCGGCCGGCGGTGGTCGGGCCGAACGAGCCGGAGGCGTAGCCCTCCGGGGTCTTGGCCGGACCGGCGTAGTAGACGGCGTGGTCGCGCAGGTACTGCGGCATCGGCTCGCCCGCGTCCAGCCGCTCGGCGATCTTCGCGTGGGCGATGTCCCGGGCGACGACCAGCGGACCGGTCAGCGACAGCCGGGTCTTCACCGGGTACTTCGACAGCTCGGCGCGGATCTCGTCCATCGGCCGGTTGAGGTCGACCTTGACGACCATCTCGGCGTCCAGCGTCTCGTCGGTGACGTCGGGCAGGAACCGGGCCGGGTCGGTCTCCAGCCGCTCCAGCCAGACGCCGGACGGAGTGATCTTGGCGACCGCCTGCCGGTCGGCGGAGCAGGAGACGGCGATCGCCACCGGGCAGGAGGCGCCGTGCCGGGGCAGCCGGACGACCCGCACGTCGTGGCAGAAGTATCGGCCGCCGAACTGCGCGCCGATGCCGAAGTTGCGGGTCAGCTCCAGTACCTGCGCCTCCAGCTCCAGGTCGCGGAAGCCGTGCGCGGTCATCGAGCCGGCGGTGGGCAGCGCGTCGAGGTACTTGGCCGAGGCGTACTTGGCGGTCTTCAGGGCGTACTCGGCGGAGGTGCCGCCGATGACGATGGCCAGGTGGTACGGCGGGCAGGCCGCGGTGCCGATGAGCCGCAGCTTCTCCTCCAGGAACTGCATCATCCGCGTCGGATTCAACAGCGCCTTGGTCTCCTGGTAGAGGTAGGACTTGTTGGCCGAGCCGCCGCCCTTGGCCATGAAGAGGAACTTGTACGCGTCCGGGTGCCCGTCCGGGTCCTCGGCGTAGAGCTCCACCTGGGCCGGCAGGTTGCTGCCGGTGTTCCGCTCGTCCCACATGGTCAGCGGGGCGAGCTGCGAGTAGCGCAGGTTGAGCCGGGTGTACGCCTGGTAGACACCGCGCGAGATCGCCTCGGCGTCGGCGCCGTCGGTGAGCACGTGCCGGCCGCGCTTGCCCATCACGATCGCGGTGCCGGTGTCCTGGCACATCGGCAGCACGCCGCCGGCGGCGATGTTGGCGTTGCGCAGCAGGTCGAGCGCGACGAACCGGTCGTTCGGCGAGGCGGCCGGGTCGTCGATGATCGACCGGAGCTGGGCCAGGTGGGCGGGGCGCAGGAAGTGGGCGATGTCGTGCATCGCCTCGGCGGTCAGCGCGGTCAGCGCGGCGGGCTCCACGGTCAGGAACCGGCGGCCACCCGGGCCGTTGACGACATCGACGCCCTCGTCGGTGACCAGGCGGTACTCCGTCTGGTCCGGACCGGTCGGCAGCAAGGGAGCGTACGAGAACGCGGCGGCACTGCTCATGACGGGAAAGCCTAGGGCAGACCGGTCGATCGGTGGCACCCGCCGGGTGCGTCGTGGGATGCCGCTCTCACCCGGGGCGGGCCCGCCGCGCTCAGCCGTCGTTGTCACCCCGGTCGGGGCAGAGTTCCCGCTTCGGCCCACAGTCCGGCTGGTCCCCGGGGCCGCCCCCGGTGGCAGGGCCCTGGGAGTTCCCGGTGTCGGGGTCGGGCACCCCGCCATCGTCCGGCGGCGGCTCGGCGCCGCCACCGCCGAACCGGACGTACCCGATCTCCCGCCCCTCCCCGATGATCATGCCGTTCGGCCCGACCGCCAGCGCGTTGGCGCTGGTCCGCAGCACCACCAGTTCCCGACCGGTCCGCGGGTCGAGCGCGACCAGCCGGTTCGGCTTCTCCTGGGTGACGATCGCCGCGTACGGGGTGAGCGCCGCGCCCGCCCGGTCGCCGGCAGGACGGTTCCAGCGGACCCGGTCGACGCCCAGTTCCCGGCCGACGACGGTGTCCTTGTCGGCGGTGCGGACCAGCGCGTACCGGTCGTCGACGGCGAGCAGCTTCTCGCCCTCCGCGTCGACCAGCAGCAGCCGCCCGTCGTACCCGTCGATGACCGCCTCCCGGCCGTCCGGCGCCACGCCGATCAGCACGTTCCGCGCGCCCTGCGGGTCCTCCCGCTGCACGCAGCCGGCGCTGTCGGCGGTCCGCAGGTTGACCCCGGCCTTGCGCCACGCCTCCTGGCCGGTGGCCGGGTCGCGGGCGGAGATGGCGTACTGGCAGGTGCCGTCCCGGGAGACGGCGCTGATCCGCAGCAGCCGGCCGCCGATCACGGCGAGCCGCTCGTCCCGCCCGGGCTCGACGTTCTGCAACACCCGTCCGGTGGCGGTGTCCACCACGTGCACCCGGCCGTCGACCGGGAAGCCGAGCAGCGGCGGCACCGACTCGGGGCCGGCCACCCCGCCGTCGATCCGGGGCGCGGTGAGCCGGCGGGTGCCGAGCAGGTTGGGGTTGTCGGCGAACAGGCCGGTGCTGACGCCGGGCAGGAACGCCGTCCAGAGTGGCCGGGTGCCGCGCGGGTCCCAGGCGGTCAGGGTGCAGTCGGTCGGCTCGACGCAGTGCGCGTCGAGCAGCATGTTCCGGTACGTCCAGACGGCGACCGCGTCGTCGTCGCGCCGGCGCACCACCCCGGTCGTCGGGTCGAGCAGTTCGTACCCCTTGACCAGGAGCTTGCCCACCGCGACCACCGGGTCCCGGGTTCCGCCGGCCACCGCCGCCCAGTCCGCCTTGCGCTCCCAGAGCTGGGTGCCGGTGGCCAGGCTGCGCGCCTCGACCCGGGTCCGCTGCTCGATCACGACGGTGTCCCCGGCGATGGTCACGCTCTTCGGGGTGCCGCCGATGCGCTGCTGCCAGACCACGTCCGGGTCGGAGATCGGCTGCCGCCGGTCGATCCAGTCCCAGATCGCGGGGAACGGGTTCCAGACCCCGGTGGCGGCGAGCACGACCACGGTGACGAGCCCCAGCAGCAACCAGCCGCGTACGCCAAGGCCCTTCACACCGCACACGGTAGCGACGATCACCGAACTCCCCCGGCCCCGCGCCGGAGTGTCGCCGCCCTTTCTGCGTGCCGGCCCGGGCGCCGGGGCTGCCCGCGCGGGAGCGCGGGGGGTCAGCGGGGCGCGGCGGCGGACCGGACCAGGGGCAGGACGCGGTACGGGATCTGCTCGGCCAGCGCGATGATCGTGGAGGCGCGGCGGATGCCCTCGTAGGAGACGATCTGGTCGATCACCCGCTGCAGGTCGGTGTTGGACCGGGCGACGATCCGGCAGAGCAGGTCGCTGGAGCCGGTGATGGTGTGCGCCTCCAGCACCTCGGGGATGGCCGCCAGGTGGGCGGTGACCGCGTCGTGGCCGTGCCGCTGGCTGATCTCCAGGGTGACGAAGCTGGTCACCCCGAAGCCGATCGCGGCCGGCGAGACGTCCGGCCCGAAGCCGCCGATCACCGCCGCTCGAGCAGCTTGTCCAGCCGGGCCTGGACGTGCCCCGGGCCACCCCGAGCCGGCGGGAACACTCCAGCACCCCGATCCGCGGCTCGTCGGCGAGCAACTGGATCAACCTGGCGTCCAGCTCGTCCAGCTGTACATCCTGTCCAGCGTTCATGTTTCAACACTCTACCGAATGTGCAGGATGACCAGCGGAAACGGCGACGGTTGCCCAGTGCTCCGGGTCACCGCGATCCTCCTGTCAAGAGCATCGGAAACACCGCGGCGGCCCACGAGGCCGGCCGGTACGCAAGGGAGGACACCATGACCCAGGCGATCGACCGACCCCAGTCGACCGAGGAGGTCGACGTCGACGCCCTCGTCGGCGCCGTCGACCACGACATCACCCGGGACCCGTTCCCGGTCAAGGGCCTCGACCACGTGCACTTCCTGGTCGGCAACGCCAAGCAGGCCGCGCACTACTACTCCACCGCCTTCGGCATGACCTGCGTGGCGTACCGGGGGCCGGAGCAGGGCTACCGGGACCACGCCCAGTACGTGCTGACCAGCGGCTCGGCCCGGTTCGTGCTGACCGGCGCGGTCCGCCCGGACGCCGCCGGCGCCGAGCACGTCGCCAAGCACAGCGACGGCGTCTCGGACATCGCGCTGGAGGTGCCGGACGTCGACGCCGCGTACGCGCACGCCACCGCCCAGGGCGCGACCGGCCTGGTCGAGCCGCACGACGTCACCGACGAGCACGGCACCGTGCGGATGGCCGCCATCGCCGCCTACGGCGACACCCGGCACACCCTGGTCGACCGCTCCCGCTACACCGGCCCGTTCCTGCCCGGCTTCGTCGCCCGCGGCCCGATCGTGGACCGCCAGCCGATGATCGACGCCGGTATCCAGCCCAAGCGCTTCTTCCAGGCGGTCGACCACGTGGTCGGCAACGTCGAGCTCGGCCGGATGGACGAGTGGGTCGAGTTCTACAAGCGGGTCATGGGCTTCTCGAACATGGCCGAGTTCATCGGCGACGACATCGCCACCGACTACTCGGCGCTGATGAGCAAGGTCGTCGCCAACGGCACCCGCAAGGTGAAGTTCCCGCTCAACGAGCCGGCGATCGCCCGCAAGAAGTCGCAGATCGACGAGTACCTGGAGTTCTACCAGGGCCCGGGCGCCCAGCACATCGCCGTCGCCACCAACGACATCCTGGCCAGCGTCGACGCGATGCGGGCCGCCGGCGTCGAGTTCCTGGACACCCCGGACTCGTACTACGACGACCCGGAGCTGCGCGCCCGGATCGGCGAGGTCCGGGTGCCGATCGAGGAGCTGAAGTCCCGCAAGATCCTGGTCGACCGGGACGAGGACGGCTACCTGCTCCAGATCTTCACCAAGCCGGTGCAGGACCGCCCGACCGTCTTCTTCGAGCTGATCGAGCGGCACGGCTCGCTCGGCTTCGGCAAGGGCAACTTCAAGGCGCTCTTCGAGGCGATCGAGCGGGAGCAGGAAGCGCGCGGCAACCTGTAACACTGTCGAGCGTGACGCAGCCTCCGACGTACCCGACGCCGCCGGCCGGTGGGCCCTCGCCCACCGCCGGCGGCTTCGCGCCGCCCTCCGGTCCCACCCCCCAGGGGTACGCCGTGCCACCGCAGCCCGGCCCGTACTCCGGGCTGCCGAGCTATCCGGCGGGACCGCCCGGCGCCCCGTTCCGGCCCGGCCTGCCCGGGGTGCCGCTCGCGCCGAACGGCCAGCCGCTGGCCAGCTTCGGCGACCGGCTGCTGGCGGTGCTGATCGACGGGCTGGTGCTGATGGCGGCCTGCATGGTCGTGATCGTGCCCGCCGTGATCGCCTTCTTCGTCTGGGTGACGCCGGACCTGACCGCCACCGCACCCGACGGCACCCTGCAGTCGGACCCGTTCACGGACTTCCTGCTGCCCTTCCTGGCCCTGGAAGCCGCGATCCTCCTGTTCAGCATCGGCATCACCTACCTGTTCCACGTAGAAATGATGTTCAAGACCGGGCAGACGGTCGGCAAGCGCGTGATGAAGCTGCGCGTCGTGCCGATCGACCCGACCCAGACGCTCGACCGCAAGGCCGCGGCGAAGCGGTGGCTCGCGCACCAGGTCGGCGGGTCGTTCATCCCGGGCTTCAGCTACGTCGACGGGCTCTGGCAGCTCTGGGACAAGCCCTGGCAGCAGTGCCTCCACGACAAGTTCGCCCGCACCGTCGTCGTTAAGGTGTCCGGGTGAGCGTTCAACCAGGCTGGTACGTCGACYACCGCGGCCTGGGCTTCGTCGCCAGTCACGAGGGCATGAAACTCCCCCTCTGACCACCCCGCACTCCCCACCTCACCCGCTACGAACCTGATGACCCAAACGAATCACCCCCGCTCCCCCACCTCGTGATCAAGAGACTTGCGTCAGAATCCGCCCTTACGGCGACGCAAACCTCTTGATC
>NZ_JAEVHN010000015.1:0-31585 GCF_016803375.1 Micromonospora sp. 4G55 | reverse complement strand
GCGGGGTACGGGCACCTGGCGGACGGCGACCGCTCAAGGTGCGGTGGCCGGACGCGTTGGCGAGCTGCTGCGGTACCGGGTGGCGGTCGAGGGCGGCATCGACGAGGTGGACGTGGAACTCCTCGGCCGGGAGGTGGCCGTGGTGCTCGCCGACCGGCCGGGGTTGGACGGGCGGCGGGCGGTGGCGGCTGCAACGGGTCGGCCCGGACGTCCCGGCGACTTCACCGTGCTGCTGACCACCCCGGCGACCCGCGCCGACCTGTGCGGGGACGCCGCCGACCGCTACACCTCCTGCCGGAACGGGGACCGGGTGGTGGTCAACGTGGCCCGCTGGGCGCGCGGGGTGCCCGGGTTCGGCGGTGACCTGGCGACCTACCGGGCGTACGTGCTCAACCACGAGGTCGGCCACCGGCTCGGCATGGGGCACGAGCTGTGCCCGGCTCGGGGCGCGCCGGCCCCGGTGATGCAGCAGCAGACGCTGGGGCTGCACCGCTGCGCGCCGAACGCCTGGCCGTACGTCGACGGCACCCTGCACACCGGCCGTCCGGGCGAGTACGACGACCCGGTGCCGGCGGGGGACTGACCCCGGCGTCGGTGTCCCGCCCACGGGACGGGCCCGTGCTTTCCCCGCCGGCTGCGGCTAGGCTGGCTGCGCTGGTCTCTGCCTTCTGCTACGAGGGAACGAGCCCGGTGGGCGTAGGGAGCAGTGCTAATGCACACCGAGCCTGGGCAACTCATGTCGACATCGGCGGCCGACCTCCGGATCACTCTCGTCAACATCGACGGCTACCTTTTACGGGTGAGCGTCGCCGGCGAGGTGGATTTCGCCACCTCCGGCGAGCTGCGCGCGGCGCTGGACGCCGTGCTGGCCGATCTCACCGGCACCCCCGTCGAGGTGGACCTCGCCGAGGTGCCCTTCCTGGACTCCTCCGGCGTCCACGTCCTGCTCGACGCGTACGGCTGGGCCGCCGCCCGGGACTGCCCGCTGGTGGTGGCGAACGCGCGGCCCGTGGTCCGTCGGGTTTTGGAGATCACCGGGGTGCTCGCCCTGCTCGGGCTCGCTCCGGCTGGCCGGTGACGCTCAGCTCGCCGGTCTCCACCAGCTCGCGGGCCACGTCGACCAGCTTGACGTTGATCCGTTGGCTCGCCATCACCAGCAGTTCGAAGGCCTGGGCGCCGGTGAGCCGGTGCCGTTCCATCAGGATGCCCTTGGCCTGGCCGATCAGGTCGCGTACGTCCAGCGCCCGGCTGAGCTGGTCGAGCCGCTGCGCGTCGGCGATCGCCACGGCGGCGTGCGAGGCGAAGAGCAGCCCGACCCGTTCCGACTCGCCGGTGAAGGCGTGCGGCTCGCGGGCGTAGAGGTTGAGCGCGCCCAGATTGTCGCGGGCGACGTAGAGCTGGAACGACAGCATGCTCCCGACGCCCAGCTCCCGCGCCCGGGCGATGAACCTGGGCCAGCGCTCCTCGGTGTCCACGTCGGGCAGCCGGACGGTCCGCTCGGTGTACGCCGAGGTGAGGCAGGGGCCCTCGCGGGTCTCGTACTGCGCCCGGTCGACCCGCAGCACCACCTCACCGGTGCCGGCCGGAGTGCTCACCCGGCGCCGGCCCTCGATCTCGGTGATCCCGGCGTGCCAGGCGCCGGGCACGGTGTCCACGGCAGCGTGCACGATGGCCCGGAGGGTGTCCTCCACTGTCCGCTCGCCCTGGAACTCCCGGGCGAGCATGGCGAGCCGGGCGGCGAGGGGGTGACCGCCGATCGCCCCGTCCCGGCCGGCGGAGGGGGACACGGCAGGTCGGGAATGTGGTTGATCGTTGGCCGGCACGGTGCCTCCTCCCCACCGCATGCGGGGGTTCGGCACGCCACCGAGCCCGACGCGGTCCTTGACGAATCCGCCGATACCCCGGCGCGTCGCGCGTCAATCCGGTGGGTGATCAGGCCGACGGCTGCCCGGCGGGGCCGTGCCAGCGCACCAGCAGCACGGTGGCGTCGTCGCCGAGCCGGTCGTTCTGGTGGGCGAGGATCGCGTGCACTAGGCGGCGGGCGGCCTCCGGTAGGGGCGAGTCGTCGGCCAGCGCGCGGACGGCGAAGTCGACCAGTCGGTCGACACCGAAGGCGGCACCGTCGGTGGAGCGGGCCTCGGTGATCCCGTCGGTGTAGAAGAGCACGACGTCGCCGGGCTCCAGCGCCTCTTCGATGACCACCGGCGCCCGGTGCTCGCCGAGGGTGACCGGCAGCGCGGTCGGCGTGGGCAGCACCGTCGCCACCCGGCCCCGGCGCAGCACCAGCCCGCTCGGGTGGCCGGCGGAGATCACCCGCAGCCGGCCGTTGCGCTGGTCCAGTTCGGCCAGCACCCCGGTGATCAGGCCCCGCCGGTCGTGGTCCCGGACCGTGGTGTCGATGTGGTGGTAGGTGGCGATCAGGTCCCGACCGGCCCGGCGGGCGTTGCGGTACGCGGCCAGCGCCAGGCTGGCCAGCATCACCGCCCGCATCCCACCCTGGGAGCCGTGGCCCACCGCGTCGAAGAGCGCCAGGTGGGCGATGTCGCCGTTGACCGCGTAGTCGAAGGCGTCCCCGCCCACGTCGTAGCTGGGCTCCAGGATGCCGCTGATGGTCATGCTGCCGGTGGAGAAGGTCAGCGGCGGCAGTTGGGCACGGAGCATCTCGGCGGCCATCTGCATCGGGGCGCGGCGGCGCACCAGCTCCACCGTGTCGCTGTACGCGGAGCGGGTGACCACCAGCTCGGCCAGGAGCGCGCAGGCCGCCTCGAACTCACCGACCCGGTCGGTGGGAACCGGTTCGGCGGTGACCACCTCGACCACGCCCATCCGTTCCAGCCCGTCCAGCAGCGGCACCCAGAGCCGCGCCGCTGCGGGCCCGCCGTCGGCGGCGTACGGGCGCATCATCGCGTAGGCCCGGCCGGCCAGGGTGCCGTCGATGTTCAGCGGGGCCTGGTCGCCGGCTCCGCCGTCGTCCATCAGCAGCAGTTCCCGCTGCTCGTGGTCGACCAGGTAAAGGCGCATGTCGATGGCGCCGAGATCCTCGGCCAGCCCGCGGGCCAGCCGCGGCAGATCCTCGGGACGGGCGTGATGGGAACGGTGCAGCAGCTCGTACAGCGCTTTCCGCTCGGTCATCGGTGTCCTCCGCCCTCGGTCCGCGTGCCGGTACCGGGTACCCCGCCGGCCGTCGCTCGGAACGCCGGCCGGTCAGCTCCGGGGGAAGGCGGCCCAGATGTTCTTGGTGCGGTCGGTGGCGTACCAGCCGACGTCCAGCGAGACGGCCTCGGCGATCTGGAGCCCCCGCCCGCCGGCACCCATCGGACGGGTGTGGGCCAGGTCCGGGATGGTGCTCAGGTCGTGGTCGGCGACGTCGAGGATGAACCGGTCCTCGGTGACCAGCAGGCGCACGATGGTGGGCGGGATGCCGTGCCGCAGGGCGTTGGTGGCCAGCTCCGTGGCGACCAGGGCGACCAGCTCGGGCACCTCGTCCAGCTTGCCCCCGGCGAGCAGTTCCTCGCCGGTCAGCGCCTGGTGCAGGGACGCTCGCAGGCCGCTCAGGTCGGCGGGGCTGGACAGCTGCCATCGCCGCAGCTCGGTAGCCTGCGGCGAGGGAGGCGAGGTGCGCAGCTGTGCCATGATCCTGATTTACCCTCGGTAGCGGCTTCCTATGCGGGGCAGGTAGGTGTCGTGACCCTGACAGCTCCTCCGCCGCAGGCAGCGGGCCCGGCCCGGGCCGACCCCGCCGGGGGCCGCTGTTCGGGCGGGTGGCGCGGGCCCCGCTGGTGCGTGGTTGTTCTACGCTCCTCTATGTGAGCGAGCTCATTCCGGAACCGGTGCACCCGGGACAGATCCGTACCTCCGACGCCGACCGGGAGCGGGTCGCGGCCGTGCTGCGGGAGGCGGCCGCCGAGGGTCGGCTCGACCTGGGCGAGCTGGACGAGCGGCTGGGCCGCGTCTACGCCGCCCGCACCTACGCCGAACTCGAACCCCTGACCCACGACCTCCCCGCCGTGGGGTCGTCGCTGTTCCCGCCCCCGCCGCCGGCGTACGTCGCCGGGGCGCCGGTGTCGCGCAGCGGCTATGCCCTGGCCGGCAAGTTCGAACGGTCCGGCCCGTGGAGCGTCGGCCCCGAGTTCACCTGCCTGGCGTTCTGGGGCGGCGGGCTGGTCGACCTGCGCGACGCGATCTTCACCGTGGGGGCGGTGCGGATCAATGCCTACGCCCTGATGGGGGGCCTGGAGATCTGGGTGCCCGAGCAGGCCACCGTGCACGTTACCGGGGTCGGGGTGATGGGCGGCTTCGACCACCGGGCCACCGGGCCGGGCGCGCCGGGTGCCCCGACGGTCACCGTCGGCGGGTTCGCCCTCTGGGGCGGGGTGGCGATCAAGCGCAAGCCCTCCGAGCGGGAGCTGCGGATGCGCAAGCAGGAGAAGAAGCGCAGGAAGCTGGAGAACTGGTCGCCCGACTCCGACGACTGACGACCGGCCGGTCCGGTCGCCCGACTCCGACGGTGGGACCGAAAGCAGGCTCTTTCGCCGAGGTCCGGCCGCCCGGCCAGCCGATCGAGCTGCGGTAGTGGGCCACCGGGCAGTGCCGATCAGACGCCGGTTGAGATACCGTCGCGAGGTGATCGTCGAGGAGCATTGGTGGAACGGGGACGCGACGGCACGCGGCCGTCGCGACGTGTACATCCGCAGCGATGGGCTGCGCTGGGAGGTACAGGCACAGATCGGCGGCGCCTACGGCCGCTCGAAGGTGCAGGAGTGTCCGAGTCGTACCTCGGCGAGCATCCTCGCCGGGGCGTGGCGCGGGGGTAATCCCGCGTGGCGCGAGTTGCCCCGCTGAGCGCGGGCGCGTTCGCGCGCAACTGACGCCGACCCCCGCCGGCGCGGTCGCCCGCGCCGCCGGGTTCCGCCGTCCGCCGTCCGCGTCGGGTCACCCACCACAAAACGTTGATCACGGTACGTCGGGCGACCGGCTGGCGGCCGCCGCGGTGCACTCAGCTGGGTGCCGCGATGCCGGCTTGCCGGTTCGCCTCCGCCATGTCGAGGCCGGACGCCTGGAGCGTCTCGCTCACCACGATGCCCAGCTGCGAAACGACGATCGTGCCGGAGAAGCCCAGGCCCTCCGCGTACGCCCGGCGGGCCTCGCCCGCGGCCTGCACCGCGCGGGCCCGGGCGATGTCCGGGACGCGGCCGGCGAGGAAGTCCCGGTGCAGCAGCCGCAGCGACTGCCCGAAGTGCTCGACCGAGCGGGGCAGGTCGGGCGGGACGGGTTCACCGGCGTCGAGCAGCGACACGCTTCGTCGCACCATGCCGCGGGCGTTGACGAAGGCCAGCTCCAGATGGTCGGCGGCGTGCTCGTACCGGCCCAGCAGCTCGCGCCGTCGCCGCCACCAGGGGGACAGGACGGCCACCTCTCGTGCGGCGGCGACGATCTCGGTGGTCTGCCGGCGCTCGGCCTCGGCCGCGACGAGCCGGTCCAGCGCCTCCTGAGCCCTCGCCGCGTTCCCCTCCCGCAGCGCGTCGGCGGTGACCGTCAACTGGTGCGCGAACAGATCCAGTGTCGGGCCGGCCGCGCGGTGCACCACCCGGACCGGGTTGATCGGCAGGATCAGCAGCGCCACGGCGACCGCGGTCAACCCACCGACCAGGGCGTTCGCGGTCCGCGGTACGGCGAGGTCCGGCCCTTCCGGGGACACCGTTCCCAGCAGCACCGCGGTGCTGCCGGCCTGCACCATCACCGCGCCGCTGCCGCGGAACAGCACCGCCACGGAGATCGCGAGCGCCACCACGAAGCCGGTCTGCACCGGCCCCGCCCCGATCACCTCGATGATCAGGTCCCCGGCCAGCACCCCGAGGATCACCCCGGCCAGCAGCTCGGCGGTGCGGCGTACCCGGTTGCCGATCGCGGCGGCGATCGTGCCCACCGCCGCCGCGGGCGCGAACAGCGGTTGCGGGTTGTGCAGCACGTTGCTGGCGATGGACCAGGACAGTCCCGCCGCCAGCCCCGCCTGGAGGGCGACGATGAAGTAGGTGCGCAGCCGTTCGTACGCCTCCCGCACGGTGCGCCGCGCGTTGTCGACGACGGCGTTCATCGGGCGGACCGGACGGTCCGGTCCGCGCGGACGGACCGGGGGGCGCCGCTCCGCAGCCGGGGCGACAGTCCGCAGGCGCGCTCACGTCCCTTCCTACCCGGCAGGCGGGGGCGTAGTCGTCCCCACCTGGGCTGCGGTGGGCGCAGTGCGCTGGCCGGCCGCTGCGGTGGTGATCACGTCCGCGGGCGCCTTCAGCGGTGCGACGATCCTCGGGTAGGTCGTGACGTCGCGTGACGTAGGTGGGCTCGCTCGGCCAGCGATCCTGGCGGCCGTCGTCACGCACGCGCGCATCTCGAAGGCGATCTCATCCCGACCGTCTGACCGACGCACGTCCACCCGGAGGGCTCCGATGACCGACCCACCCGAGATCATCCGTCGCTACTTCGCGCTGGCCGGCCAACCGGACCGGGACGCCTACTTCGCGCTCTTCGCCGACGACGCGGTCGTCGAGGACGAGGGCAGGGAGCACCGGGGGATCGAGGCGATCCGCGCCTGGCGCCGGGACACGCCCCTGGTGTCGTACGAGATCACCGACGTCGAGGACACCTCGGAGGGGACGGTGGTGACCGCCACCATCAGCGGGGACTTTCCCGGCAGCCCCGTCGCCGGCCTGCGCTTCCGGTTCGCGGAGTACGACGACCGGCAGATCCGCCGGCTGCGCATCGCGCCCTGAGCAGGAGGGCGGGGTGCACCGAAGGCCCTGCCCCGGTGATTGTGCCGATCCAGGCGGTGAGGCGTACCGTTGGCTTGTCGCCCGGGCCCCCGGTGGCCGTCAGGTGCCGTCGCCGCCAGTTCATGGCGGCCTTGACCAATCGTCATGCCCATCGGGACGGCCGCTCGCCGTGCTGGCTGATCGCCTACCACGTCCCGACCGCACAATCCGCCGGTCACGCACGGTTCAGGGCTTTCGCCCCGACAGCCGGCGGTGGGATCGACCGGCGCAATCACACCGCCGTCCGTGAGCGTGACCGCCCCGGACGGCTTCACAAGGGAGCACCTGAATGAGGATCGCCAGACACCGGATCGCCGCCGCCCTTCGCGAACGCGGCCAGCAGATGAGGGCCGACTGGATCGAACGCGAACTGCCGGAACTGGTGGACCCGGCGCAGCACGTCGGGCTGCTCGCCACCCTGCATCTCGATCCGGCCGATCTCGTGGACGCGCCGTCCCGATGAGGGTGGCGCACATCGAGGGCGAGCAGGTCGGTACCGGCGGCCGGTCACCGGTCGCCGGGGCCGAGGCTGGGAAGGCGGTGCCGGAGCGCTCGCCCGCACCAGCCCGCACCGTGGCCTGACTGCCGCCACCCACAGGTCGCCGCTGTGGACGTACGCCGCCGCCCGATCGCAGGTGCGGCGACCGGGCGGCAGGGTCGTGCGGACGATCAAATGGTGTGGGCGGGCGGAGCGACTGTCGGCCTCGGCCAACCAGGTGACCCGATCGTCAGCCTGACGACGTGGAGCCGGGCGCTCTCGGCGCGGACGAAGTCGCCGCTGTCGCCGAAGCGCGGGCGGTCGCCGGGGCGGGCGGGTGCCGCTACCTGTCAGGCGATCTTCGCCACCGCCAAGTGGCGCTACGCGGCCCGATGGCCCGGCTGCTCAGGGGCGCTCGTTGGAGAAGTGGCCGCGCAGGGTGGCCAGCGCTCGGGTGATGAGCCGGGAGACGTGCATCTGCGAGATGCCGATCTGCTCGGCGATCTGGCCCTGGGTGAGATTGCCGTGGAAGCGCATGCTCAGGATTCGGCGTTCGCGTTCCGGCAGGGTGGCGAGGGCCGGGCCGAGGGCGACGCGGAGCTCGACGAGGTCGAGGCCGTGGTCGTAGTCGCCGAGGGTGTCGCCCAGTTCCATGCTGCCGTCGGCACCCGTCGGGGTGGACAGAGAGGTGGCGCGGTAGGCGCGGGCCCCTTCCAGTCCTTCCAGGACCGTCTCCTCGGGCAGGTCGAGGTACGTCGCGATGTCGGCCACGGTCGGTGAGCGCCCGAGGGTGTGGCTGAGGGTGCTGTTGGCCTCGGTGATCGCCAGGCGCAGCTCCTGCAGGCGGCGGGGCACCCGCACGGCCCAGGTGCGGTCGCGGAAGTACCGCTTGATCTCGCCGATGACGGTCGGGATGGCGTACCCGGTGAAGTCGACGCCCCGGGTGGGGTCGAAGTTGTCGACGGCCTTGATCAGCCCGACCACCGCGGTCTGGGCCAGATCCTCGTCGTGTACGCCGCGTCCCGAGTAGCGGCGCGCCAGGTGGCGGGCGAGCGGCAACCACGCCTCGATGGCGCGTTCCCGCAGTGCCGGGCGGCGCGGGTCGCCGGTCGGGGTCGCGGCCATCGTCGCCAGGAGGGCATCCGCGCTGTCGGCGCTCTGCGCGCTGCTGCGCTGGCCGAAGCGGGTGCCAGTCGTCGGTTCGAAGGTGGTGACCATGAGTGTGGCCTTCCCGCACGGGCCCGCTGATCGAAACGACCGGAAGAACTCCGAACCGGCTGTCGCCGGGGCGCACATACGGGCTGGTGCGCTGTCGCAAGGCCACGATCACGGGCCTCGCCACCGCGTCATGTCGTTCACTTGATGCCGCGAACGCTACCCGAAAGGCGGATCAATTGCTAGCCGAAAGTATGAGGTATCCCAGCGTGGCGGCCGGTGACGCGGCGACGGCGGGAGGATCATCCAATCCGCCCCGGCACGGCTCGGCGATGGCTGACACTGAAGGTGAAAGGGCGCCGGGTCAGCCGGTAGCCGGCCGCCAGGAGGGGAGTGCATCGTGACGTCGGGATCGATGACTGCACGGATCAAGGGTCTGCTCAACAGCCCGAAGGGTCGTGACCTGATGCGGTTCGCCGCACCCAAGCGGCCAAACCCAGCACCCAGCAGAAGCTTCGACAGCTCATGGAGCGGGTGACCGGAGGATCGGGTCGACGCCGCTGATCAACTGGCGGACTGCGACGAGTGGACATGCGATCGTGAGTGACACCAGCATCGGCGCCGACCGCCAGCGAGGCAGCGACTACGCCGACCTGTCCCGGCAGGTCCGGGCCGCGGGTCTGCTCGAGCGGCGACGGGGGCACTACACCGTGCGGATAGGCCTCGTCGTCGCTTCCTTCGTCGGACTGTGGGGCCTGTTCGCCCGGTTGGGTGAATCGTGGTGGCAACTGGGTGTCGCCGCGGCTCTCGCGGTGGTCTTCGCGCAGGCCGGATTCATCGGCCACGACGCCGGGCATCGGCAGATAGCCCGCACGCGGCGGGGGAACGACCTGATCGGCATGGTGCACGGCAACCTGCTGACCGGGCTCAGCTACGGCTGGTGGGTGGACAAGCACAACCGGCACCACGCCCACCCGAACACCGAGGGCAAGGACCCCGACATCACCGTGGCGCCGCTGTCCTTCACCACCGGCCAGGCCCGGCGACGACGCGGCCTCGGTGCGCTGGCCGTCCGCTTCCAGGCGTACCTGTTCTTCCCGCTGCTCCTGCTGGAAGGCCTGCACCTGCACGCCAACAGCGTGAAGGCCCTCCTCGGCCCACGCCGCATCGCGCGTCGGCCCGCCGAAGCCGGACTGCTCGCCCTGCACCTGGGTGGCTATTTCGCCGCCGTCCTCCTGGTGCTGAGTCCGGCGCAGGCCGTCGCGTTCATCGCGGTCAACCAGGGGGTGCTCGGCCTCTACCTCGGCTGCTCGTTCGCGCCCAACCACAAGGGCATGCCGATCCTCGACGCCGAGGACAACCTCGACTATCTGCGGCGGCAGGTCCTCACCTCGCGCAACGTCCGCGGTGGACGGTTCGTCGACGCCCTGCTCGGTGGACTGAACTTTCAGATCGAACACCATCTGTTCCCGAGCATGCCGTGCCCCAACCTGCGCCACGCCCGGCCACTGATCCGCCGGTTCTGCGCCGAGCACGACATCGACTACCACGAGACCACCCTCGGCCGGTCCTGGGCCGAGGCACTGCGCCACCTGGACGACATCGGCTCCCGCGAGCCGCGGACGGACGCCGCACTGCGCTGAGGCCGGGTTCCCGCGTACCTCGTGGGTCTGGTCCGCAGGTGGTCCCGATGGCGGCGCGGCCTGCTCGGCCGGGTACCTGACGGCGTCGGGTCAGTCGCGCTGCTCCGCGTCGTCACCCCTGGCCGCCGTCGGCCGCTTCGAGGGGCGGGCCGGGGTCACCGTGAAGGGATGGCGCAGCTGCCGCATCGCCTCCTCGCTGCCGTCGAAGGTCACGCCCGGGTCGTCGAGCTCGTCGGTGGTCGGCGTGGCGAGGAACAACGCGGAGCGATCATTGTCGTTCGATGTCATGCAACAGTCCCATTTCGGCAGGTGAGGAGCGCACTGGTTCGCGGGCAGGTCTCGCCGCGCATTTCTTGGTAACCGGCCGGCGCTCGCACTGGCGCTCGGTGGCGGTGTCTCGATCACGGGCGACCGCCCGGCGACACACACCGAACCTTACCCGGCGTTGCCATCCGTCGTGCACCGCCGCC
Source organism: Micromonospora sp. 4G55 (assembly GCF_016803375.1). Lineage (NCBI taxonomy): Bacteria > Bacillati > Actinomycetota > Actinomycetes > Micromonosporales > Micromonosporaceae > Micromonospora > Micromonospora sp. 4G55. Next base: position 21,033 of record NZ_JAEVHN010000015.1, on the reverse strand, counting down.
GCAGCGGGCCGCCCGCCGGCCGCGCTGCGCGGTCCACCCTCGCCGCCGGCGAAGCGGGCGGGGACCGTGCGGCGCCGACCGCCGCGGCGCACGAGCCGGCGTCCGTCCGCTGGTCGCGGGGACGCTGGCTCCGATCGCGGGTACGTCAGTACCCGGCGATGAAGTAGCCCGCCTGGTCGACGATGACGTGGCTGCTGCGCACGATCACCCGGTCGCCGTGCCGACCTGCGTCACCATGTGGTTCGCGGCGGTCTCCCGGGCCACGAAGTTGACGTTCGAGGCATCCGGCACCGGCGAGCCGACGGGTTCGTGTCCGTCGACCACGGTCTGTCTGACGTAGGTTCGGCCCTGTGCTCGACCTGCCACTGTCGTCCGCGTTCGTGGTCTTCGACGATCAGGACTCCGGCTGCCTGTCCTACGGCGTCGAGGTGGTGGGCCGTCGCTGGTTCGTGAAGCGGGCCACCACACCGGAGGCTCGGCCTTCGCTGGTCCGGGCAGGCCGGCTGCACGCCGCGGTGGCGCACCCGGCGATCGTCAGCCCCGAACAGATCCTCGACGGCCCCGACGGACCGGTACTGGTGTACCCGTGGCACGACGGCGACGTGCTCAACCGGGCCACGAAGCATGGCTCCGACCGGACGGCGCTGGCCCGGTTCCAGCAGCTTCCCGTCCCGGAGGTGGAGGCGGCCATCGACACGATCCTCGACGCGCACCTGGCCGTCACCGCCGCCGGGTTCGTCGCGGTCGACCTCTACGACGGCTGTTTCCTGTACGACTTCGTCGCCCGCCGGATGCGCCTGGTGGACCTCGACGAGTACCGGCCCGGCCCGTTCGTCCTCGACGCGGACCGGTTGCCGGGGTCGCGCCGCTACATGGCGCCGGAGGAGTTCGTCCGTGGGGCGATCATCGACCAGCGCAGCACCGTTTACACCCTCGGCCGCACCATCGGCCACCTGCTCACCTCTCCAGAGGGTTGGCGAGGGTCTACCCGCCAGCGTGATGTCGCGGCTCGCGCGACTCGGCGGCGGCCCGCCGACCGGTACCCGGATGTCGCCGCACTTACCAGCGGTTGGCGCTGGGCGATGAGGGGATAGCAGGCCCGGGTGGGCTCATCGCTTCTTGCGACGCCCTTCCGTAGGGCCGCCTCGGCTTCCTGACGTCGACGGACGGCGGCCTCGTCGCGCTGGGAAACGACGGCCGCTTCGGAGAGGCGGGGCGGCGAATCGGCAGCGGCCGCTGGAGGATTCCGCCTCGCCGATTGGGCAGGAGACGCCGGGCAATTACGGGTCCGAGGCGTGATCGCGCGGGCTACCTGAAGCGCTCCGTCGCCCCGGAGCTGTACTAGCTCACTTGTCTTGTGGGCGGGATGAGGCACCCGCCCACTTGGCAGGAGCGGACGCGGTATGGGCTCGCAGCAGTCCCTCGACGCCGCGCAACGCAGGCTGAACGCAGCTCAGGATGGCTGGCGTGCGGCGTGAGTCCGGATGAGTTCCTCGACACCGCGGAGGAAGGTTTCGCAGATCAGTACCCGGTCGAAAAGGCAGCCGGCCGCCATGGCCCCATCGCGGAGCATGACGAAGTGCTGCGCGGCGGGCTCGGCCTCGGTTCTCTGGATCCTCGCCATCAAGGTGTTGATCGTGTCGAGGAACCACTGTCGATGCGCGAGGACGGCTTGGTGCACGGGGTGGTCGGGATCGGGATACTCAGCCACGGCGTTCAGGAAGGCGCAGCCGCGAAAGCCGGCGGACTGGATGCCCTGGGCAATCGACTCTGCGATGGCCCGGAGGGCGTCAGGCGCCGGTAGGCGGGCGGTGATGGCGTCCACTGGGCCGCGGATGGCTTGATCGGCCGCCTGCAGATAAGCGAGGACGAGATCCTCCCTTCCGGGAAAGTGCCGATAGAAAGTGGCCCGGGTCACTTTCGCCTCTGCAATGATCCGATCGACGCTGACCGAATGGATCCCCTCGCTGTAGAAAATCCTGGTCGCGGCGCCAAGGAGCCGTTGTCGCGCCTCGGACGGTCGGCTGTCACTGTCGCCACGTGCCATGAGCCCATCGTAGTGATAGAACGTTCGGTCTTGACCTTCGGTCCATCGCGTTGCGGCCGGTCCTTGCCGGTCGCTCGATGGCCGCGCAGCCCGAACCAGTGGCAGCTAGGTAGTGGGTAGAACGTTCTGTCTTGACATGGCGGCGCGAGGTCTTCATCATTGATCGAGACAGAACGTTCTGTTCTCAGGGTGAACTTTTCGGTCGCGCGCGCCGCTGGTCGCGGTTCTCCCTCAGGAATCCACCGGAAGGGCCCCATGACCACCGTTACCGCACCCGGCATCTCGACGACGGCGTCCGCCCTTCGGCGGCTGTACTTCGCACGCTTCGCGTTCGCCATCGTCTGGGCCCTCGTGATGTTCACGACCGCCAAGCACCTCGGCCCGCTCACCGTGACGCTGCTCGTGCTCTACCCGCTGTTCGACGTGGCCGCCGCCGTCATTGACGCCCGCGCGTCGCGCGCCACCGGATCGCCCACCCTGCTGTACCTGAACGTCGCAGTCAGCGCGCTCGCCGCGGTCGGCCTGGCCATCGCCGGCGCGTCCGGCATCCCGGCGGTCCTGCGCGTGTGGGGTGCCTGGGCGGTCGTGGCCGGGCTCGTTCAGCTGATCGTGGCGGTCCCCCGCCGCAGAATGGGTGGCCAGTGGCCGATGATCATCAGCGGCGGCCTCTCCGTACTCGCCGGCGGGTCGTTCATCGCCGCAGCCTCCGCGGACAACCCGGTGCTGACCAACGCGATCGGCTACGCCATCCCCGGCGCCATTTTCTTCCTCATCTCGGCCATCCGCCTCGGCCGCGCCGCGAAGGCGAACTGACATGGAAAACGCTATGTATGACGTCGTCGTCATCGGCGCGGGGCCGGTCGGGGAGAACGTCGCCGATCGGGTCGTGCAGGGCGGCCTGACCGCCGCCATCGTCGAGCGGGAACTGGTCGGTGGTGAATGCTCATACTGGGCCTGCATGCCGACCAAGGCGTTGCTGCGCAGCGCAACCGCGCTCCGGGCGGCACGCCGGCTGCCCGGCGCGCGTGAGGCGGTAACGGGCGACCTGGACGCGGCCGCCGTACTGCGCCGTCGCGACTCCTTCGCCTCGAACTGGTCGGACAACGGGCAGGTGTCCTGGCTCGACTCGGCCGGGATCGCGCTGTATCGCGGCCAGGGACGGATTAGTTCCGACCGGGTCGTCGAGGTGTGGACCGGCGAGGACGGCCCGACCATCTCGCTCACCGCCCGGCATGCGGTTGTCGTCGCCACCGGAAGCAGCGCGCTGATCCCGGACGTCACCGGGATCCGCGAGGCGGCACCCTGGACCAGCCGGCAGGCAGCCGCCGCGACCGAAATTCCCGGCCGGCTCGCCGTCATCGGGGGTGGCGTGGTGGCGTCGGAGATGGCGACCGCGTTCGCAAGTCTCGGATCTATGGTGACGGTGCTGGCCCGTGACGGTGTCCTGCACCTGGCGGAGCCGTTCGTCGGCGAGTGGGTCACGCGGTCGTTGCGAGAAGCCGGTGTGTTCGTAAGGCTCGGTGCCGAGGCCGCGTCGGTGAACCGGGACGGCGATGGCACGGTGCACATCACGCTCACCGACGGCGAGCAGATCGAAGCGGACGAACTCCTGGTTGCGACCGGCCGTACGCCGAACACACAGGACATTGACCTCGACAAGATCGGCCTGAAGCCCGGTGCCTGGCTCACGGTCGACGACACATTGCGGGTCGTCGACGACGACGGGGCGTTGATCGGCGACGGATGGCTGTACGCCGCCGGTGACGTCAACCGACGCAACCTACTGACCCACCAGGGCAAGTACCAGGCTCGCGCAGTGGGCGACGTCATCGTGGCGCGGGCCAAGGGCGAATCGGTCGAGGATGGCCGGTGGGGCCGGCACGTCGCTACTGCCGACGAGCGTGCCGTGCCGCAGGTCGTCTTCACCGACCCGGAGATCGCGTCGGTGGGGCTGACCGCAGCCGCCGCCGAGGCCGCTGGGCTGCGGACCCGGGTCATCGACTACGACCTGGCCGCCGTCGCGGGATCCGCTCTGCACGCCGAGGGATACCAGGGAAACGCCCGGATGGTCGTCGATGAGGACCGGCAGGTGATCGTCGGCTTCACGCTCGTCGGTCCGGACGTCGCGGAACTGCTGCATGCGGCGACGATCGCGGTCGTCGGCGAGGTGCCGCTGGATCGGTTGTGGCACGCCGTTCCCGCGTTCCCGACGGTCAGCGAGGTTTGGCTGCGCCTGCTTGAGGCGTACGGCCGCTGACAGCGAGCCGAGTACTCCTCGACCGGTCGCGGTTCGTGGCGGGACGAGACGCGCTGGCCGGCACTTGAGGAGCGGATCACCGGTCGGCTTCTGCGCAGTAACAAGTCGGCCCTGCTCGGTGCGGCCGCAGTTTCGGTCATGGTCAAGACCAGCGGCAAGGCGGCCAAAGGCCTGAGCCGACTCCGTCGACGGCGCCGTCGTGGCCGAGGATCTCCTCGATGGCGTTGTTCCACGCCACGTGGATCTCGTCGTTGCTCAGCGCGCGGTCAGCCATGATCTGGCTGGCGCGGAAGGTGTCGCGGCGGTGAATGATGGTGACGCTGCGGGCGAAGCGGGTGAGGAAGGTGGCTTCTTCCATGGCGGTGTCGCGGCCGCCGACCACGGTGATGTCCTGGTTGCGGAAGGAGAATCCGTCGCAGGTGGCGCAGGAGGACACGCCGTGGCCGAGGAACTCCTGTTCGCGGGGAACGCCGAGGGGCCGCCAGGCGGAGCCAGTGGCGAGGATGACGGCGTGCGCCTGGTGGGCCTGCTCGCCGCTCCACACGGTCTTGGTCGGGGTAGTGAGGTCGACGCGGGTGACGTCGTCGGTGATGAATGGGGCCCCGAAGCGCTCCTGCTCAGTGTGCAGCCGCCCGCCGACGGTGGTCGGCGGGCGGCGAGGGGGACGGGGTCAGGCGGTGCGGCGCAGCTCGGTGAGCAGCTGCTCCACTCGGCTGCGGATCTCGTCGCGGATGGGTCGCACGGCCTCGACGCCCTTGCCGGCCGGGTCCTCGAGCTTCCAGTCCTCGTACCGCTTGCCAGGGAAGATTGGACAGGCGTCACCGCAGCCCATGGTCACGATGACGTCGGAGGATTCCGCCGTCTCGTACTCGAGAAGCTTGGGAGTCTGGTCGGTAATGTCGATTCCGACCTCGCGCATGGCCTGCACGGCGGCTGGGTTGACGGTCTCGGCTGGGGCGGAGCCGGCGGAGCGCACCTCGACGGTGTCGCCGGCGAGGTGACGCAGCCAGCCGGCGGCCATCTGAGAGCGGCCGGCGTTGTGGACGCAGACGAACAGGACGCTGGGCTTGTCGGACATCATGAGCCTTTCTGGCAGTCCGGATCACAGGGCCGGTTGACCGGCGCCCCGTCGAGGATTTCCAGCAGGGAGCGGCCAGGGCGGGCAGTGCGGTCGAGCAGTAGATAACGGCCCGCGGGCCGGGCGGGGTTGAGTAGCCCGCGATACGGCGCTTCCGCTGCCGAACGAGCGGAGCTGGCGGTCATGCGTGGTGGTCGAGCGCGGCCTCGTCGGTGGGGACGACGACCTGATCGGCGGCGCGCCCGGCGTCAGGGTAGAGGGCGGCTAGGAGCCCGACGCCGACGGCGAGGCCGACGAGCTGGAAGAGGACGAAGCCGGGCACCGAGGCGGGGGCGATGCCGGCGAAGGTGTCGGTGAAGGCGCGCCCGATCGTCACCGCGGGGTTGGCGAACGAGGTCGACGAGGTGAACCAGTACGCGGCGCCGATGTAGGCGCCGACCGCAGCGGGGGCGACGGGGGCGCGTCCGGAGCGGGCCAGGGCGAAGATCAGCAGGATCAGGCCGGCGGTGGCGACGACCTCGCCGAGCCAGAGGTGCCCGGCGGTGCGGTCCTTGGCGGAGAAGTCGACGGCGGCCAGGTCGAACATCAGGTTCGCCAGGATCGACCCGCCGATCGCTCCGGCGACCTGGGCGGCGACGTAGCCGCCGAGGTCCCGGCCGGTCAGTCCGGTTCCGGCGCGGCGGCCGAGGAACCAGTCGGCGGCGGAGACGGCCGGGTTGAAATGGGCCCCGGAGACCGGTCCGAAGATCAGGATCAGCGCGCCGAGAGCGAACGCGGTGGCGATCGAGTTCTCCAGCAGTTGGAGGCCGACGTCGCCGGGGGAGAGCGCGGTTGCCATGATGCCGGAGCCGACCACGGCGGTGACCAGCAGGGCGGCGCCGGTGAACTCTGCCAGCAGGCGCCGCCAAAGTGCGATGGTCATCAGTCTGTACTCTCCCGTTGCAGTGAGGTCCCGAGCCGCTTCTCCGGCCGGGGCGAGGGTTATCGGCTGGCGGGGACGTGCAGCTCGTCGAGGAGCCGGCGGACGCGGCGTTCGATCTCGTCGCGGATCGGCCGGACCTCGGCAAGGCTCAGGCCAGCAGGGTCGTCAAGGTTCCAGTTCTCGTATCGGGTACCCGGGAAGACCGCGCAGGCGTCGCCGCAGCCCATGGTGACGACCACGTCCGCAGCGCGGACGACCTCGTCGGTCCAGGGCTTGGGGAACTCCTCGGAGATGTCGATGCCGCGTTCGGCCATCGCCGCGACCGCCGCCTGGTTCACCTCCATCCCGGGCTCGCTGTCGCCGGACCACGCCACCGCGGTGTCGCCGGCGAGGCGGGTGAAGAAGCCGAGCGCCATCTGAGAGCGGCCGGACAGGTAGTTCGGGACGCTGTCAACGGTGGCGAACTGGTCGTAGCTGGCGTGCAGTAACCGTTGCACCCTCTCCGTGCCGTAGGTGCCGTCGAACTCGGCCGCGAGGCGGGTGGCGGCGGTGCGCAGGGCGAGCTGCTGGTCGACGGAGAGGTCCCCGCGCAGGTACGTGCCGGTGTCAGTCATGGCGATCTCCCGAACTGATGGCGGGGGTGACGACGGGGGCGACCCGGTCGACGCGTGCGGCCAGGTCGGCGAACGCCGCCTCGAACGCGGCATCGGTGTCCAGCCGGACCGGGTCGGGCACTGACCAGTGCAGCCGAGGCCGGACCGGTCCGGTAAGTTCCTCGTGGGCGTTGTCACAGACGGCGATGACGAGGTCGTCATCGCGCACGATGTCCGCGACGTGAGAGGTGGCGGTCGGGTTCAGCTCCAGCCCGTGTCGCTGAGCCACAGCCACAGCACGAGGATGGACCCGGTCTGCGGGCTTCGTCCCCGCGGACGTCGCCGAGGTGTGGGCGCGGTTGGACCAGATGGCGGCGGCGAGCTGCGAGCGGGCGGAGTTGCGGGTGCAGACGAACACCACCCGACCGACCCTGGCCAGCGGCGCCGGGGTCATTGTCGCCAGGGCCGCCGGTCGCAGCCGCAGGTAGGTACGACGACGGTCTCCCTCCGACCGGCCACGGACCACCAGGCCGGCCTCGGTGAGGACCTTGATGTGATGGGCAACCAGATTCGTCGGCATCCCCAGGTCGGAGGCGATCTCGCCAGGGGAGGCATCACCCAGGGTGAGCGCGTCCACGATCGCCAGCCGCGCCGGGTCGCCGAGCGCGGCGTGAACCCGGGCACGCCCCTGCAGAGAGACAAGCTCAGTAGCCATTGACTCAATGATTACTGAGTAACCGAACGAACGTCAAGCGGAAGACGCCAGCGGTCAGGTGTGTGCCCACAGATGTGCCTGGCTGGGCGGAAGGTGCAGTTGGGTGAGGGTCACTGCTGAAGCCGGTCGGCCAGCTCGTGCGCGCCCGACTTGCCCAAGGAGGCGCCCACCTGGTCGGCAGGGGGAGCTGCGTTTGCCGGCTCCGCCTTGAGGCCGGTCAGCAGCAGGTCATCAGGTACGACTGCAGCTCGGCCAACGCCGCGACCGCCCCGTCGCGGTCGGCCCGGTAGTACACGGTCTTCCCGTCGCGCCGCGACGTCACCACGCGCCCGCGGCGCAGCAGGGTCAGCTGTTGCGACGCCGTGGCCTGGCTGATCCCCGCGCGTTCGGCCACTTCCCCGACCGACAGCTCGGCACCTCCCGCGAACAGCAACATGATGCGCTGTCGCGTCGGGCTGCCCAACGCCTTGAGAAACTCCTGCGTGTCCAGCGCCAGCCCTGGCAGTCCGGCGCTGGGCGCGACCACGGCCGGCTCTGGCTCATCCATGCTTCCCACCCTTCCGTAGCGTCGTCATATTGTCATTCAACAGAACGACAATATGATGGTGCTGTGGCTACCTCTCCCGAACCCGTGATCATCGTCGGCGGCGGCCAGTCGGGCCTCGCCGCCGCTCGCGCCGCGCTCTCCGTTGGCCTGCGCCCCGTCGTTCTCGAGGCGGGCGTTGAGACGGTCGGGTCCTGGCCGGACTACTACGACAGCCTCACTCTGTTCTCCCCGGCCCGATACAGTGCGCTGCCCGGCACGGCGTTCGGCGGTTCAGACCCCGACCGCTACCCCGCCCGCGACGAGGTTGTCGCTTACCTGCGCCGCTACGCCGGCAGCCTGGACGTCGACATCCGCACCGGCGTTTGCGTCACCGCCGTGCACCCGCGGGGCACCGGGTACCTGGTTCGCACGGACACCGGTGACGAGATCCCTGCGGCGGGTGTCATCGCCGCCAGTGGCTCCTTCGGCAACCCCCATCTTCCGGAACTTCCCGGTCGGGAGGAATACGCCGGCGAGGTGCGGCACGTCGCGCACTACCGGCGGCCCGAGCCGTACGCCGGCAAGCGGGTCATCGTCGTCGGCGCCGGCAACTCGGCTGTGCAGGTCGCCCACGAACTGGTGTCGTACGCGAGCGTCACGCTGGCCACCAGGGCGCCGATCCAGTTCGTGCCGCAGCGTATTCGCGGCCGGGACCTGCATTACTGGCTCCACGTCACCGGCGCGGACCGGCTCCCACGGGCGGTGCTGACCCGCCTCGTCCGCCACGCCGCCGTGCTCGACACCGGCGTCTACCGCGAGGCCATTGCGTCCGGACTCCTCGCCCGCCGGGAGATGTTCACCGCCTTTACTTCCGACGGGGTCGTCTGGGCCAACGGCAGCTTCGAGGCGGTTGACGCGGTGATCTTCGCTACCGGCTACCGCCCGAATCTCGACTATCTCGCCCCGCTCGAGACCTTGGAGCGCGGGGTGCCGCGGCAGGTCGCCGGCGTCTCCACCACCCACCCCGGGCTGGTCTACCTGGGGCTGGAGTTCCAGCGCTCGTTCTCGTCGAACACCCTGCGCGGGGTCGGCCGCGACGCCGCTCACGTCGTCGCCGACTTGGCCGAGGGGGTGTCCGGCGCAACGCGGCGCCGGCGGTGGCTTACTGAGCGGCTGCCGGTTCGACGGTGAGCAGCGCGGCGAGCTGGCGCAGGATGGCCGGCCGGGCCCGGTAGTACACCCAGGTGCCCCGGCGCTCGGCGTCGACCAGCCCTGCTTCGCGCAGCGTCTTGAGGTGATGCGAGATCGTCGGGCCGGTGAGATCGAAGGCGGGGGTGAGGTCGCAGACGCAGGCCTCGCCGCCCTCGGCTGAAGCGATCATCGACATCAGCCGCAGCCGGACCGGGTCGCCGAGGGCTTTGAACGCGGGCGCGAGCACCGCGGCGGTCTCGGCCGGTACGCGCCGCTCCGCCAGGGGAGGGCAGCAGGGGGTGTCGGCGGTCAGGTCGACGAGGGTGAGGGGCGCCGCTTGCTTCGACATGTCTCTAGGTTGACATCTCTCTAATCAACGTGCAAGTCTCTACTTCGACGGACGTCAAGACAGGCGTCTGGGGAAGGGGGACGTCATGTTCGGGTTCATGCGTAGGTCGAAGTCTTCGGCGGCTGGCGTGCGGTTCTGCGACACGTGCGCCGAGGTCACCACCACAGAGCAGCGAGCTCAGCGCCGCTACGACGCTGCCCGCACCGCCGCATTTGCGGCCATGCGTCAGCGATAGCCAATGAGGGCGGGCCTGTTAGGCTTCATCGCCTATCGGCGATAAACGATGAAGGACGTGGTGGTGGACGAGTTGCTGGATCGGACGACGGCGCAAACCTATGCGTCGTGGTTCCGGGCCCTGGCGGACCCGACCCGGGTGCAGATCGTGGAGTACCTGGCTCGCCATGCGCGGCCGATGAGCGTCGGGGAGATCGTCGCTGCTGCCGGGCTTGCGCAGTCCACCGTCTCACAGCACCTGAAGATCCTCACCGAGGTGCGCTTCGTCCTCGTCGAGCCGGTCGGCACCGCCCGGCACTACCGCATCAACGACGCCTGCGTCGGCTGCTTCCCCTCCGCCGCCGACGTCGTCATGGGCCGACCCGCCCCGAACCCGATCGGAGCCTGCTGATGGCCGACTTCACCGTCCGCACCATGACGGCCGACGACGCCACACAGGTCCTGGCCATCTACCAGGCCGGCCTCGACGGCGGTGACGCCAGCTTCGAGACCACCGCACCCACCTGGGCCGCGTTCGACGCCGGCAGGCTGCCCGAGCACCGCCTCGTAGCCGTCGACGGCGACAACACCGTCGTCGGTTGGGTCGCCGTCTCGCCGACCTCGACCCGCGCCGTGTACGCCGGCGTGGTGGAACATTCCGTCTACGTCGACCCAGCCGCCCGCGGCCGCGGCGTCGCCCGGCTGCTCCTCGATGCCCTGATCGCCTCCACGGAGGCGGCCGGCATCTGGACCATCCAGTCCGGCGTCTTCGGCGAGAACACCGCCAGCCTCGCCCTGCACCACCGGGCCGGTTTCAGGGTCATCGGCGTCCGTGAACGCCTCGCCCGCCACCACGGCCGCTGGCGCGACGTGGTCCTGCTCGAACGCCGCAGCCCCACCATCACCTGACCGGCCGCTCGGCCTCGCACCCGGCGCCGCCGTCTACCCATTTGATTCGACAGTTGTCAACACAGAGGAGTACCTGATGAGTGCCCTGGACAACCTTCCGATCGTAGTGATCGGCGCCGGCCCGGTCGGCCTGGCCGCCGCCGCGCACCTGCACGAGCGCAGCCTGTCCTTCACCGTCCTCGAAGCCGGTGACGCCCCCGCCGCGGCGGTCCGGCAGTGGGGACACGTGCGAGTGTTCTCCCCGTGGCGGTACAACATCGACCCGGCCGCCCGTCGCCTCCTCGACGAGGCCGGCTGGGTCGCACCCGACGCCGATGCCCTGCCCACCGGCGCCGAACTCGTCGCCGGCTACCTGCAGCCCCTCGCGGAGCTGCCGGCGCTCAAGCCCCACCTGCGCTACGGCGCCCGGGTCGAGGCGATCAGCCGGCTGGGCCTGGACCGGCTGCGCACCGCCGCCCGCGACACCACCCCGTTCCTCATCCGCCTCACCGACGGCGACGAACTGCTCGCCCGCGCCGTCATCGACGCATCCGGCACCTGGGGCACCCCGAACGTCCTCGGCGCCTCCGGGCTGCCCGCCCGCGGTGAGCGAGACGCCGGCCGGTACCTGGAACACGCGCTGCCGGACGTGCTCGGCGCCGACCGGGACCGGTTCGCCGGCCGCCACACCCTGGTCGTCGGCGCCGGCCACTCCGCAGCCAACACCCTGCTCTCCCTCGCCGACCTCGCCGCCGAACACCCGGGCACCGAGGTGACCTGGGCGATCCGCACCACCTCACCCGCGCGCACCTACGGCGGCGGCGACGCAGACGCGCTCCCGGCCCGCGGCGCCCTCGGCTCCCGACTGCGCACCCACGTCGACGCCGGCCGGATCCGGCTGCTCACCGGCTTCTCCGTCCACGCCCTCACTCCGACCAGCGACCGGGTGACCGTCGTGGTGCGGCATGCCGACGGCGGCCAGGAGTCGGTCACCGTGGACCGCATCGTCGCGGCCACCGGGTTCCGCCCCGACCACTCCATCGCCGCGGAACTGCGCCTGGACCTCGACCCGGTCATGGGTGCCACCCGCGCCCTGGCACCGCTGATCGACCCCAACCAGCACTCCTGCGGCACCGTCCCTCCGCACGGCGTGGACGAGCTCGCCCACCCGGAGGTCGGCTACTACGCCGTAGGGATGAAGAGCTACGGGCGGGCGCCGACGTTCCTGATGGCCACCGGCTACGAGCAGGTCCGCTCCGTCGTCGCCGCCCTCGCCGGCGACTGGCAGGTAGCCCGCGACGTCCAGCTCGATCTACCGGAGACCGGGGTGTGCAACAGCAACCCCGACGACTCCGCCACCGGCGAGAGCTGCTGCGGACCCGCGCCGGCCACCGAGCCGACAGGACGGGGACTGGCCACCGGCATCTCCGGCGGGCTGCTCGCCGCGCCACTGAACCTGGTCACCCTCGACGCCGCACCCGCCGGAGCGCAGACCGGCGGCTGCTGCGGCAGCTGATGCCCACCACCACGACGGTGCCCGCCGACCGATCCGGCGATGACCGCCAACGGTTGGCAGGCCCGCACCGACGGCGGTGGGCCCGGTGTCGCCAGCACCTGGTCAGCGGACGCCATCAGCTTCCCCGCCAACCGAAAAGCGCTCGGCGGGCAGGTACTTCAGTTGCAGGTAACCACCGACGGCACCCGGGAAGGCACCCGGCGAGCCGAGCTGATCGGCATCGACAACACCTTCCTCACCGGCACCATCGCCGCACGAATCCACTTCACCGACAAACCCGCCGCCGGTCGCAACGGCGACCACGTCATGGAATCCTTCTGCACGATCTCGCCGGAGTCGACCTCGAAGCGCTACAACGAACTCGACTTCGAGTACCAGCCCAACGGCGGCTGGGGCGCCCCCGGTCCCAAGCTCGACACCACCAGCTGGCGTAGCGCCGCACAGGGGGACCGCACCACACGCGCCCTGAGTCAAAGCCTCGCCGGGGTGGCACACCCTGATGATCACCGCGGTCGACGGTACGGTCACGTACTCCGTTGACGGCAGACCGGTCTTCAGCAGCGGCGGCAAGACCTTCCCCCGCGAACCCATGCGCATCCACCTCAACACCTGGCTGATCGACCTGCCCTTCGCCGGCGAACGAACCTGGAACATGCAGATCGACTGGATCTACGCGGTGGACGGCAAGGCGGTGAGCGTGGCGCAGGTGCAACGCGCCGTGGACGGCCTCCACCGGAACGGAATCAACTACATCAACACGACGAACCGTCAGTAGGGGGACGGTCTGCCCGTTGGTTGGCCCCTTGGCGTCACCTGAGTGCGTGCAACCAACACTGGATGGCCGGCTCCGGGCAGGTCAACTGCCGCACATGCTAGAGCGGGCGCTGCCGGACTACGACTGTGTCATGGCCGAGGCCGCAGCCACGCTAAGGCTTGCCGACCGCGACGACTGACATACGCCCAGCGGGGGCGTCGGGCGGGCTTGGTCTCGGGAGCCCCTAGCCGCCCTCGCGATTGACCCTCAGCTTGCAGGCCGGCTCCACAGGGGATTACATCGATGTAACGGCGGCTACGGACACGACGCCTGTTGGTGTGGCAGGGCCGGTGCTCCGGTCTTCCGGCCCGGGGGCGGTGCTCAGCCAACCCACGGAATGATGTACCGCCCGGGCATAGGAAAGCGGCGAAGACACGAAGCGGACGGCATTGCGCACCTCCATTGGATGTCACGGCCCCGACGACATGATCAAAGGGGGCACTGGCACACGCGAAGTACCGTCCGCGGTCACGGACAGGGAGAAGACCCCGGTGCCGCATCCGCGACCGGCGGACCCCAGGAGGCATTCGTGCAGATCGTGCGTCTGCCAACCGGTCTCTCCAGCACGAAATGGCTTACCCCCACCTACCTAGCCCGCCTCGCCGTGCGCCGCTCGTGACGGATGCAGCACGGGGCTAGACGTGGAAGTTGCGGCGACCGGCTTGCGCACCAGACAATCAGTCCATATAGGATTCGGCGAGCTGTCGATCAAGGCCGGAGACGAGGCGGCCAGCCTTCTAGACTGCCTGGATCCGTGAGCAATCGCCCGCCCCGCAGGACGCACGTCGATCGATGACCCCAATTTGCCAGCGGTCTCCCTCCTGGTACGAGGATGCTGATGCCTGAGTCTTCCCCTTCTGACACGCGTGTTGCCCATCGGGCAAGCGATCCGTACGGCGAACCTCGCGCACGGGATGGGTACGCGGCCACTGGCTTGGGGCCTCGTGTGATGTGGCTATCGGTGCTTCCCGCCGCCGTCGTCGCGTTGCTCGGGGCCGCCGCCGTCTTCTACGTGCTCGTCGTTTCCGGGGCAACGGTCACTGTCAGGATGGGCGCGGTTCTGATCCTGGCATGGATCGTCGCCGTGGTCGTCGTCGCCGTCGCCGCCACCCGAGCCAATGCGATCGACCGCATGGTCGTCGCCAAGATCGGTGCCGTACGGTCCTCGACCATTCAGCGCCGGGCTGAGGTGCAGCAACTGATCGAGCGGTTGCGCCGTGGCGATCGGCTCGAGTCACCCGCGGAGCTCCTGCCGGGCAGGCTGGACGATGGGTTCGCGGTTCTGCAGCGTGAACTGGACGAGGCCCTGCATGCTGCCGAGGTCGCCGTCGTCGAGGCATCAGCCGTGGCGCCGGCACCACCCGTGCCCAACTCCGGTTACCAGGTGGAGGTCTTCGTCAACCTCGCCCGACGGCTTCAGTCCCTGGTGCATCGGGAGATCCAATTGCTCGACGACCTGGAAAACCAGGTGGAGGATCCGGATCTACTGAAGGGTCTGTTCCAGGTCGACCACCTTGCCACACGTATCCGCCGACACGCGGAGAACCTCGCGGTCCTGGGCGGCGCTGTTTCTCGGCGGCAGTGGAGCAGGCCGGTGGCTCTGACCGAGGTGTTGCGGTCGGCTATGGCCGAGGTCCAGCAGTATTCCCGGGTCAAGCTGGTCCCACCGATCGAGGGCACGCTGGGTGGCCACGCTGTCGCCGACGTCATTCATCTGGTCGCTGAGCTCGTTGAGAATGCCACCAACTTCTCCGCCCCGCATACCCAGGTGCTGCTGCGTGCCCAGGCCGTGACGGCCGGTATCGCGGTGGAGGTCGAGGACCGGGGCCTGGGTATACCGCTCGCCGACCAGGACCGGGTAAACCAGCTTTTGGTCGACCCGACCGGAATTGACGTTGGCGAGTTGCTGCGCGACGGCCGCATCGGGCTGTTCGTCGTCGGGGCCATCGCCCGTCGGCACGGCATCACGGTGCGGTTGCAAACCAACATCTACGGCGGGATCCAGGCGGTGCTCATACTGCCCCCCGGGTTGCTCGGTGCGCCCCCGCAGAGGCGTGAGTCCTGGCACGAGACGCAGCCGCAGCCGATGGTCCAACCGCCCCGCCACGAACCACCACACGCAGTGGCCGCGACTGCCTCGGCCCCACCGCCGACGTACTCGCCGGCCCCTGCCCAACTGGGGGCTCACGACCGGACTCCCACGGGCAGCCAGGGGATCGAGCAAGCGGCACCGCGAGCTGCCGCGTGGGACTACGCGCTCTCTCCCACAAACTCCTCTGCGGCGTTGCCCGCAGCTAGCGGGTTCGCCCGATACACCGCGGGCCCAGTGGCGGAAGAGGCCGCAGCCGGCGGCACGGCTGCAGGTCAGGCCGTTGACGGCGACGCCCGTCCGCGACTGCCGCACCGGAGACCGCAGACACATCTGGCCCCGCAGCTACAAGGCGCCCCCACTGCCTCTGTCTCGAAGGAACAGGAGGCTGAACACAACCCCACCCTGATGGCTACGTTCACGCGGGCCTTCAGCCAGGGCGAAGCCGGAACCGGCGGGAATGACGGCTCCGAAAGCCGTCCAGGCGGCATCAGCTGACCCCGCGTCACCGTTAAGGAGGGTTACCTATCATGCGGAGCAATGCGCCCGTTGAACGATCGCAGGATCTCGTGTGGCTGCTGTCCGGGCTGGCCGATCGGGTCCCCCACACCCGCAGTGCTTTGCTGTTGTCCTCGGACGGCCTACCGATGGCCGCCCACGGGCTGGATCGGGCCGGGGCGGACCACCTGGCGGCGATCGCCTCTGGGCTGTTCTCCCTCGCTCGCAGCGCCGGAGGTAGTTTCGGTGGCGGTAACGGAGTCCGCCAGGTGGTGGCGGAGCTCGATGACAGCCTGCTGTTCGTCACTGCGGCCGGCTCCAATGCCGTCCTCGCGGTGCTCGCAGGCCGTGAAGCTGACGTCGGCGTACTCGGGTATGAGATGTCGCAAATGGTGAAGAGCGTGCGGCCATTCCTGGCCACGCCGACCCGTCCGGGGACCGCCGGCTCCGACGACATTATCCGGTGACATGGTGGGTCCGGAGAGCGAACACTTTCTCGACGACGACGCGGGGCGCCTGGTGCGTCCCTACACGGTCAGCAACGGGCGCACCCGGCCGAGCACGCACATGGAATTGCTGTCCTGGGTGATGGCGACCGGCCGGATTCCTCGGGGACACCTGGAGCCGGACCATGCCCGGGCGCTTCGCCTCTGCGGCAACCCGACCACAGTCGCCGAAATCTCGGCGCACCTGAAACTGCCCGCTGCAATCACTAAGGTGGTGCTTTCCGACTTGGTCGATTGCGGCGCGCTGAGCACCCGAGCTCCCAGCCCTGTCGCCGACCCCGCTGATCGATCCGTATTGGAGGCGGTTCTCCATGGCCTACAACGACGACTCTGAACTGCTTCCGGTGTTCCCGACCGCACTCAAGATCCTCATCGCCGGTGGGTTCGGCGTCGGCAAGACGACGTTCGTCGGCGCGGTGAGCGAAATCCGGCCGTTGCGCACGGAGGAGCTCCTCACCACCGCCAGCGTGGGCACCGACAGCCTGACGGGGGTAGAGAGCAAGTCCACCACCACCGTGGCGCTGGACTTCGGCCGCATCACCGTCGATCCCCGCCACATCCTGTACGTGTTCGGCACACCCGGACAGGACCGCTTCTGGTTCATGTGGGACGAGCTGTCGGCCGGTGCCCTCGGGGCTGTCGTCCTCGCCGACACCCGCCGCCTACAGGACTCCTTCGCAGCCGTCGACTTCTTCGAAGCCCGCGGCATCGATTTCCTGGTCGCCGTCAACCAATTCGACGGCTCGTTCCACTACAACCCTGAAGAGGTACGGGCCGCCCTCGAGCTCAAACCCGATGTGCCGATCGTCATGTGCGACGCCCGTCAAAGCCGGTCCGCGACCGCGGTGCTGATCGCCCTGCTTCAGCACTTACTCGGCACTTCCCGAATCCACTCGGCATGAAACACCTCAGACCTGCACCAGAGATGGAGCCAGACATGATCTACGAATCCCCGGCCTACCAGTCACTGACCCCGACGGATCAGGAAGCGCCGCAACGTGTGCAGCGGTTGCGGGAACTCGGCCTGGGGGAAAGCCCGGACCCCGAGTTCGACGACTTCGCCCAAAAACTCGCACAGATCACCGGGGCTCCCTACGCGATGGTGAACTTCATCAGCGAGGACCGCCAGTACTTCGCCGGCCTTTACACCGGCCCGGCTGGGCAGGGCAACACCACGCCTGAGGTCGCGGCGGCCGCGCAGCCGGGCCGGGTGATGTCACGAGACCACGGCTACTGTCCACACGTCGTGGTCCGGCGCAAGGCGCTGGTACTCGACGACGTGTGCGACTACCCGCGGTTCGCCGGCAACCCTGTCGTCGACGAGATCGGCATCCGCTCCTACCTCGGCGCACCACTGATCGACCACACCGGCATGGCCCTCGGCACGATCTGCGTCGTGGACACCGAGCCGCGCCCGTGGGGTCGGCAGGGACTGGAGACCATCAAGTCTCTGGCCGCCGAGCTGACGGAACGGATCAACCGGCGCAGCCGGCGATAGGACGAAGTCAGGAAGTGGCCGCCGCTTCCAGCAGAGGGGCGGCGAGCCGTTCCGACCACTGCCCCTTGGACGTGCCCAGTGCCACCTCCCCGAGACGGATCAGTTGGACGTCCGAGGTACCGGCTGGAGCGAAGATGTGGTGCGCATCGCGGACATATCGCTCCACCGGCCGATCAGGGTAGAGCCCGCACGCGGCGTGCACTTCCATCGCGTTACGCGCCGAGTCGAGGGCGTACTCGACGTTGATGAGCTTGGCGTTCATCAACTCCGCGTCGCAGGGCAGGCCTTGGTCCAGCAAGTGCACCGCGTGGTAAGCGGCCAGCCGGGCGGTCATCAGCCGGGACTGCATCTGCCCGACCTTGAGCTTGATTGGGAGGAGATCGGCCAACGGCTTGCCGTAGCGGTGCTGCTCGGTGACGTATGCCGAGGTCTCCTCAAGTAGGGCCTGATGGATCCCGAGGGAGACAGCCGTCAAGTTCGGCCGGCCGTACAGGATGCTGGAGGAGTAGGCGATTGCCAAGCCGTCGCCCTCCTCGCCGAGCAGGTTCGCGGCAGGCACGCGGCAGTCCTCGAAGACGAGTTCGCCGAAGCTGAAGCCGTGCAGGCCCATGGCGGCGCGATGCGGACCGAGCGAGAAGCCCGAGCGGTCCGACTCGACCAGGAACGCCGACAGCCCCCGAGAACCGGGGCCGGTGCGGACCACCACGCCGTGCAGGTCACCGACGTGACTGTTACCGACGAACACCTTCTGGCCGTTCAGGATGTATTCATCGCCGTCACGTACCGCCGTGGCCTCCATGCCGAGGACATGGCCACCGGACTGCGGCTCGGTGACCGCGATGGTGGGTAGGCACGTTCCGTCGGCGATGGCCGGTAGCCACTGCCTCTTCTGACTGTCGTTGCCGAAGTGCATGATCTTTGCCACGCCCAGCTGGCTGGCCTGCACCATGGCGCCCATCGCGCCGCTGACCCGCGACAGCTCCTCGATGATGATCGTTTTCGCGAGGTGTCCCAGGCCCATCCCGCCGTAGTCCGGGCTGATCGTGACACCGATCCAGCCCTGGCGGGCGATCAACCGCGACAGTTCATGCTGAACCGAGCGAGACGCTTCCATCTCCGGGATCCGGGGACGCACCTCGGCCTCCGCGAACCGCCGCACTTCTTCCCGTAGACGCTCGTGACGTTTCGTGGCGAAGTAGCTTTCCATGTGCAGATCTCCTCGTGAGTTGCCTGCCGACCTGCCGGATCCGGTTGAATCCGGCCAGGCCGCGAACGTTCTGGTCGTCGCCGTCGTACGCATCGTCGGGATCTCCGTTGATGCGCCAGCGGTTTGACGGGCCGACTCGGGCTCGGCTGCGCCCCTGAGCTGGTCGCACGCCAATCACCACCGCTGTTGCGGCTACTGAACGATCCGGTGGGTTCATTTGGAAGACCCATGGCGAGGCCACGTTCGGAGGTTCGGCGGCGTTGCGGCACCAGTCCCCCGGGTGGATAGCCGGGCACGGGAAGCAAGCCGGTCGTGGCGGCCTCGTGCGTGCCCGGTTCTACCGGCGCCCATCGCCTCGACACCGCTCACCATCGCGACGGCAGGGACTGGGCGCCGGCTCGTCTGATCGAACTCTGACCAGGGTTGACGATGATGCGGTGACCAGGAAAAGTTCGCTGCCTCATCCGCTCCGCCTCCCCACAGGTTCGTGGCTGATCGTATCCGCGTAGATCCACAACAGCACCCTCCTATCAGTACATGGGACGCTGAGTCTTCAGTCAGTCCAAAACCGGCGGCGCGTGCCCGGATGACCTGCAATCCGGTGCCGGTGCCGGACGGCTTCGGGTGGGTCCCGGCGCCGGTCAACTCGACCCGGCACGCGATGCCGTCGAAGCCGTCCCCGCAGTGCCTGCCGTGGTCGCGATGACCCCCGAAACCCCGTCTCATCTCCTAGGAAGAGCAGATGGTAGGCCGGACGATGTTCGGGGAGCCCGATCCGGCGCTTGGTTAGATCCGGCTCCTCGCCTCCGAGAGCTTCGGGTAGCGCGGAAGTGCCCGCAGGCGGCGATGATCGCATCGACGATGTGGGCAGCGGGCGGGCCAAAGGCCGGCATCGGTGCAACCCCAATACCGGACGCAATTGGGGGACGGCCGAGAGCACAGCCACCTGCCGCTGCAAGCGCGACGAGCGAGCTCGTCTGGTGACAGTGACAGCCGGCCGCGGGCGGCGAGGGCGGTGGTGGTGTGTCATTTGCGGCTGGGCCACGCCGTTCGTCCACAGGTGCTCGTTGGCGTGAGCCGCCCAGTACTTCTTCCCACCGCATCGAGCAGACCTCTCGGCTGATCCTGCATCGGCTCGCCGTAGGCGCGTAGCAATATGCCGCAGTGACTCGTGGCGGTCCAAGCCGCAGGGGACTTTCTCTCGTTCCGCCAGAGTCAACGACGATGCGCCCGCCAGCGGGGCGGCAAGCACGATCGAGGGCGAACACAGGCCTCTGCCGCGCAAGTCCGCCTCTATCACGCCAGCGTTCATTGCAACAGGCCCCGCCCCCCAGATGAGGCCACCCATCGAATTTCCTCACCACGTCCCTAATCCCCTAACGTCAAACTCCATCCCTCCCCCAAACTGGCCGGATAAGGCTGGGGCTCAACCCCGATGTCCGATACCGCAGCTTCGGCCTACGGTCGATCCCGGGTCCGGGCGATGTTGTCTGAGACCACGTTCGAACAACATCGATCGAGGAGGCCGGCAACATGAGTGAAAGCGTCAGCACATATTCGACCGCCGAAGTGAACTCGACCTCTGCTGCCGACTGGACCGGCAACACGCAGGCAACCGCTGATACGAGCGCGACCGCCGACATGGGCGCAGCCGCTGACATGGTGTCGCCGCAGAGCCTGCAGGACTTCGTATTCGGCCTGCTGACGAACGTCGACGCCCGAGCGGCGTACGAGACGGACCCGCAAGGCGCGCTGGACAAGGCGGGCCTCAACGACGTGACCCCGGCCGACGTGCAGGACATTCATCCGCTGGTTGCCGATTACGTTCCTGCGCAGGGCATCACGTCCTCGCTGTCCGGAGACAGCCTTGCCGTCAGCGTCGGCACCACCATCGACGGACTCGGGCTCAGCCCCACCCTCGACAGGGTCGGCGGACTCGGCGTCGACGGCGTGAGCGGCGACCTTGGTGGCAGCGCGTACGGTGCCACCGGTCTCGTTGGTGACGTGAGCGGCGACCTTGGTGGCGCCGCGTACGGTGCCACCGGTCTCGTTGGTGACGTGAGCGGCGACCTTGGTGGCGCCGCGTACGGTGCCACCGGTCTCGTTGGTGACGTGAGCGGCGACCT